>CAYIER010000064.1:0-6624 GCA_964362395.1 uncultured archaeon | reverse complement strand
ACGGATACGTGTCCTGCCTTGCGGCTGGGCGGTAATATTTAATTGTGTAATTTAATTTGTGTAAAATTATTGCTGGTTTTTTTCTTTTGTGTTCCAGCTTTCGCGCTTTTTTTTGTCGCCTGATTGTTCGCGCAAAAACTTTGCAATCACGCTTGCGGCGCCGACAACTGGCTCCAAGTCGTCGGCTTTCACCAAGAACTCGGTGTCTTTTTCGTGCAGGAAGGCAACTCCGCCGTCAATTATTGTCTTGTTTTTTTGGCCAAGTTCCCTGAACAATTCAATCATTTTTTTTGCGGTAATTGCCTCTATTTTGTTCATGTTAATGTCTTCTTTTCGGAGCTTGTCAACAAATTCTGCATTGAATGAAATGCATGCAAATGCATAAGAGTTTTTTGTTGCTGTCAAAAATTTTTCGTTTATTTTGCTTGTTTTTTTGGAGTCCCGCAGTTCGCGAAGCAAATTTTTGTCCCCCAGCACCCCGCAGACCACAAACGGGCCGGTTGATTCTCCCCGTCCGACTTCATCTATTCCAAGCATTGTTTCTTTTTCTTCTGCAAGGCTTGAAAGTATTTTTTCCTTTATTGTGTCGTGGTCGTTTCCTTGTACGACAATTTTTCCAGAGGAAAAAAGCGTTAGCGTGCTTTTGCCGCTTTTTGCGCGCGCAAGCTGGTGTGGCGCGGTTGTCTGTTTTTTTTCCATTCCTTTAAAGCATTCTAAAATTCGGGGCACGTCTTTTTTTCCAAAATTCAAAACTGACTGCATTTTTTTTCACTGCGGTTGTTTTATTTCAATTCTTATCGGTGTGGATTGTATATTCTGTGCTTGTGCCGTTGGCTTTGGGTTTTCAACGTCTACAAATATTCTAATAAAAGTGTCTTGCGGGGACAAGTAGCCTGAAAGCGCTTTGCTTGACGAAACAAGTATTTCTTTTCCTGGCAAATAAGTTTTTTCGAGTTCGGAGAAATCAAGTGACCCAATCAGTTGTGTTTTGGCTGTTGTTGACAGGAATAATTGTATTGAATCAAATTGTTCTGCATTGGTTGTGGCATACACTGCCAGCGTCTTTCTTTGCTTGTCTGACAAGTCAAATGTTTCGGCAGTGTTTATTTCTACGGCCCCGACAAAAACCTTTTTAATTGTAGCTTTGGTTTCTTGTTGTTTCCTTCCTTGCGTTGCAGCAGGTTCCTCTGGTTGTGCTGGCTCTGGCTCTTTTGGAATGCTTTGGCTTATTTGTGCTTCAAGTGTGTTTGTTTTTATTGTGAACTTGTAATCTGCGGCGTGGTTTTTGATTAATTCAAACAGGTTTTTTAACCCAAATTCAAACGAAATCGCACGGTTATTGCCTTCTTCTATTTTGAAGCTGTCTTTAAAAGGAATGTTTTGTGAAGTAAACACTTGTGCGGTTGTTTCAAAATCTTTTGTTGCATCAAGGGCTTCTTTTATTTTTTGGGCAGTGGCCCCTTCTGTGTATTTGGCTGGCATTAATGCAAAGCTGTTGCTCAAATAGTGCTTGTTTTGCGCAAACTGTATGTAAAGTGCCAAAAACGTGCGTGCATTCAGCGCCACAAGCATTTTGTTGTTCTCTTCAAGTTGCCGAATTTTTGCGCCCATTGGCGTTCCTGAATTTTTGATTTTTTGGATTGCCTGCGCTACTGAAGGAGTCGCATATTTTGACATGGCAGGATTGCTTGCTGCAAATATTATTGTTTTGTCTGTTCCGCCTTTAATGAATGGTTTTGCATCGTATTCCACTGTGTATACAAGGTTTGGTTTGGATGAGGTGGAGGCTGAATAATAAAGGTCAACTGTTGCTGTGCCGTTTGGGTACTGTAAAAAGCCGGCGGTGTTCTTTAGATGCCCGTCCTTTAATTCTCCTTGAAGTATGGGGGTTGTTTCAAACAACCCTTGGGCGCTTGCAGTAGCAGTTTCCACTGGCAGTTTTCCGGTTTGGCTTCCGTAAAGCTTTATTGAGTCAAATTTTTTTGTTCCAATGTCAAGGCTTCCTTGGATCTCATACGAGTATGTTTGTCCCCCGCTTGGAAGCGAGAAGCTCTTTAGCAATTGTTTTTCCCCGTTTGGG
The DNA here is from genome assembly GCA_964362395.1 of uncultured archaeon. GTDB lineage: Archaea > Iainarchaeota > Iainarchaeia > Iainarchaeales > GW2011-AR10 > JACPKT01. Next base: position 4,544 of record CAYIER010000064.1, on the reverse strand, counting down.
CTTTCAAGCACTATTAAGTAATATTTGTAGCGCAGGCCGCTTTCAACCGTTGCAGGAAGGCCTTTAAATGAAACTTTGAAGGAAGCTTTTCCTCCACTGTTTGTTAACCCTGTTATTTCACCTTTGGCGTCCAAAAAGTTTGAGTGTGTTCCGCTAGCGTGCTTTAAAACAATCCTGTCATGGTAATAGTTTCCGGATAGGCCTTTTGGGAGTTCGCTTTGCGGGGCTATTTTTTGTTCTTTTGGCCATTTTGTTGGCGCTCGGAGTATTTCTGCCACATGTGTTTTGTTCATGGTGCTTGCTTTCAGCACTATTTTGTTGAAATTAAAGGGATTTATTTCATTTATTGTGGCAGATTTTTTGTCTTGGGGCAGTTCTATTTGTATTTCGTCCAGTATTGTGCTGGTTTTTCCATCTGTGAGCTCAAGCGAGTATTTTATGTTGCTTAAATCCGGTGAAAAGTAGTCAAGTTTTGTTGCAAAGGGGAATTCTTCTTCCAAAATTGTTGCATCTACGTCAACAAATTTTCCTTCTTGGATGCTTTTAATGTCTTTTTCGCTGAAAAAGCCTGTGTCGCGGGCAAGCAGTTCGTTGAGGTTGATTTCTGGCATTGTCAGCGCAATCTTGTTTTCTTTGGTGCCAATTTCCGTGAATGCCCTGTAGGCTATGTTTGGTTCTGGCAGCTCTTGGTAGTCCAGCAAATTTGACGGATCCCCAAACAAAATGTAACCATAAGGCTTTTTTTCTCCGGCAAAAAGAATTGAGCCGTTAAGGTAATCAGTGAATGATTCACCGATTGATTTCTTTGTGGGGTTTGTGGTTGCATCCACTTTCAGCCCTTGTATTGCCAGAAAGTAGTTTTCAAGCCCGTGAGCTTCGTTCAGTTTTTTTACCAATTCGTCCCCTGAAAACTCTTGCCCATTTTCCTTCTGCAGTTTTTTTGTGAATGCAATCACGTTTGCTGCATTGCTTTGTGCAAAGGAAGGCGTGCCTTCGCCTGCTTCCATTGGGCAGTAACGCGCATTGATTATGAGTGAAACTTTTTGTTGGCCTGCAAGTTGTTCAAACTGCGGGCAGTTGGCTGCAAAATAGTCAATTATTTCTTTTCCTTGGAGTTGCCGGGTTTCTGTTGCGACATGAACGAGGTTTTGCGGAAAAAGCGCGGGATCTGCTTGTGCTGTAGTTTCTGGAAAAACTGGTTTTATTCCTGTGGACTGGAAAATTTCCCGCACTATGACCCGGTTGTTTTCCTCGTCGCTTGCGTCTTTGTATCCGCGTTCAAAGACTTTTTGTGTTCCCAAAAAGAACCCATATCCTTTTGCTTCTTCCAGCCGGTCAAAGTAATCTTTTGCCTGCTGTGCACTCATTGGCAGCCTGCCAACGAATAGTTCTGCAAATGCGTCATCATTGGTGTTTGCATAATATGATGAATCAAGCGGCGTGCCCTTGGAATCGGCCATTGGGATTTCTTGCGGCGCCCCGATTATTAGCAAGTATTTGAATGGTTGTTTTTTGTATTCTTTAATTATTTTTTCCCTGATTTCTTTCTGGCTTGTTGTTTGTGCTTGGTTCTGTGGTGTTGTCCCAATTACAATCAGTGTTGGGGTTTCAGAAGCCAGCCCTGCTTTTTGTTCAATCGGAATAAGCGCCCATCCTTTTTTGGCAGCAATTTTTTTCATTGTTTCTTCGTCTTGTGGCGAACCTTTTTTGTACAGTATTGCACCTGTTTCGTTGAGTATCACTTTTAGGCGTATTTTTGGGGAATCAGGGTATGTCGGGGTTTTTATTTGTATGTCGAACTCTTCAACTTGCGGCAAAACAGGTTTTTGCTTGAAAAAATCAGAGTAATTCAGGCTTATTTTCATTTTGAATGGCTTTTCGCCCCACTCTGTGCTGTCCTGTTCTTCGTCAACAACTGTTATGGCGATTTTTTTCAAAAAATCAAGGCTGTGTTCTGCTTGCGAGGTGTCTTTAATGTATATTTGGTTTGGTGTTGGCCGCGGGAAGTCATCAATCAATGGGTTGTTGTCCGGATATGGGTTTACTGCAAACAGTTCTTTGCCATCATATTCTTCCATTGTTATGGCTGGTTTTTGCGGTGTCAGTGTGGTTTCTATTTGGTTGGGCCAAGGGTTTGCATCAATTAGTGTTTGCCTGTTCCTGAACTGTTTTTGTTGCAAAACTTTTATCGGCAAAATATTGATTACTTGTTGGTCGGTTGGTGAAGCAATTGCGGCAAAATATTGGCCTTCTGGAAGCCTTGCGTCATCTTCGCTTGTGCCATCCCATTCAAAAGTTTCTGGCATCTGGGGTGAAAGCGAAAAGTTTTTTTCAAGGAAAACTTTTACGGATTCGTCTTCGTTGTAAATGAACACAAAAGCTTTTTCAAGCGTGCTCGTTGAATGGTTTTCCACTGTTATTGCAGTGGTTTGTTCGCCGGCCAAAAAAGTGTCCGGCTCTGCCCTTATTTCAATTGATTGTTTTATGGGTTCTTCATAGATTTTTTCAATTGCTTCTTTTGGTGTTCCAATTATTGGCGGCTTTTGGATTTCTGTTGCTTTTGGGGGTGCTTGCTTGCCGCCAAATATTCCTTTAAAGAAGTTTGAGATTGGGTTTGCGAAAAGGAGCCCTAAAATGAGTAGCCCGAGTATTGCAAAAATTATGGCTTTGTCCATTTAATTCATTAATTACTATATTTGTGGTGATATTTTAATGTTGCCAGCTATTTTTGCCTTTTGAGGTATTCTGTTGCCAGGCGCACCCCAAAGCCTGTTGCGCCGGTTTCATAGTATGGTTTTGGTTCTTCAACAAAGGCAGTTCCTGCAATGTCTAAGTGGACAAACGGCGTGTTTTCAGTGAAATTGTTCAAAAAACAGGCTGCAAATATTGCGCCGTTGTTTGGTTTTTTGTTTAGTGACCTCAAATCTGCCCGAAGGCTTTTGGTTTCTTTCACGTATTCTTCGAACATCGGCATTTTCCATGCGCGCTCAAAGGTTTTTTGCCCGCTTTCAAAGAATTCGTTTGCTTCCCTGTCGTTTGTCGCGCACATTAGTGCAACGTGTTCCCCAAACGTCCTGATAGCGCTTCCGGTCAGGGTTGAAAAATCAACCACAAGCTTTGGCTTGAATTTGGTCACGCCGTAATAAATGCAGTCTGAAAGCACGAGCCTTCCTTCTGCGTCCGTTGAATTGTTTTCAACAGTCAGCCCCTTCATTGAAACGTATACGTCGCCTTGGCGGTAGGATTTTGCGTCAACGAGGTTTTCTGCCAGCCCCATTATTCCAATCACGTTTTTTTTAATTTTCAGGTCCTCACAGGTTTTAAGCAGTGCAAAGACTGCGCTTGCTCCTGCCTTGTCGTCGCGCATGTTTTCCATTGATTCCCCGGGCTTTATGTCAAGGCCACCGGAGTCAAACGTGATTCCTTTTCCGACAAACAAATATTTGCCTTTTGATTCCTTATCGCCGTTGTATTCAATGATTATTACACGCGACCTTGATTCCGAGCCGCGCCCGACTGCCAAGTGCAATCCCATGCCGAGCTTCTGCATTTCTTTTTCGTGCAAAACCGTTACTTTCAGCGAGGTGCCTTTGAGTTTTGTTTTCACAAATTTTTCAAAGAAATCAGGGTTTGCAACGCTGCTGTTGTCGTTGACCAGGTCGCGGCAAATGTTTGCGTTTTCGCACACAACCTGTGCCTGCCTGCATTCTTCGATTTCTTTTTGGGAGAGTTCCCCGATTATTTCGGTTTCTGCGACAAAAACCCTTTTGTCCTCTTTCACGGTCTTGTATTTTTGGAAAGAATAATTTGCAAGAATGCTTCCTTCAACTAGCGCCGTTGCGGCGTCTTTTTTTGAAACCTCTTTTAGGTGCGGCACAAAAATCGAGATTTTCTGTATTTTTTTTGCCTGCGCAAATTTCACTGCTATTGCGGCTCCGCGCCTCACTTTTTCGTTGGAGATGTTTGTGTCACCGATGCCGATCAGCAGCGTGCGCTTGAATTTTTCAAAGCCGGAAATCAGGAAAAGTGCCTGTTCTTCTTTTCCTTCAAAATTTTCCCGCGAAACAATGTCCTTTATGCCGGAAAGCGTGGATTCGAGTGCTTCTTTGAGTGTTTGCGGGGAAAAAATGTATGCCCCCATCTCCGCGTTTTTTGGTTCACGGTTAAAAAGAATTTTCATTTTTTCCATATAAAACAAAAAGCACGCAAAATTTTTAAGCGAATGTTTGATGTTTTTGCCTGAATTTTAGTGGAAGCAAAATGAATCGATGTTTTTGTTTTTATTCAGATGTTTTTTTTCCGCACCGGAAACGCGGCGTGTATCCTAAGTGGCTTATATTTCGTTGGCTGCTATCTTTTCATGAAAGCTTTTGAAAAATTCAGGACTTCCGGCGGGGGCGCGAAAGACAGTGCCCCCGCACCAAATGAAAGAAAACCCAAAGGGGTAAGGCATTTTCTTCAAACCTGCCTTGCGCCGCAGTTTTTTGATAATAATTAAGCTTAAATATGTTATTATAATATATTATAATGGTGGTTTTTTTATG
>CAYIER010000063.1:0-6773 GCA_964362395.1 uncultured archaeon | reverse complement strand
GGCGCGATTTTTTTCCCTGCATTGTCAATCAATAGTTTTGGGACAACAACCCCGCCCTTTGTGCGAATCTGGCTGCCTAACGCAAGCGCAATGAACAACAAAAAGCCGACAATAAGAGTCGCGGCATAAATTATGTCAGAAACCCAGCCAAGGCGCCACACAACAAAACCCAAAATAAGCCAACCCATCGGAAAAATCAGGCTAATCAGGCGAATATTATCGTCCTGTGCCTTTGCCTCAAGCCTTGCCTTTTCCACAATTTTCCTGCCCTCATTGGCCGAAACAAGCTGTACCTTGGGGTTGTTCGGGTCAGCATCGTTTGGGTAAATTAAAACATCTTTTAAGGCACTCACCGGCAGAACCTCTGCCATTGCCTGCGCAAGCATTGACTTCCCAGTGCCCGGAATGCCGACAAGAAGGACGTTCCGCTTCTGTGCAGCCGCCTTGCGGATGATTTCAACCGGCTTTTCCTGCCCGATAACCTGGTCAAGCAGCTTTTTTGAAACAAAAAGCTCCTCAGTGCTCTTGAAAGAGTCAAACCCACCACCCGAAACAGGCGCAACAGAATCCTTTTTTGGCAAACCGCCTTTCACAGAAGCCATATATTAATTTCTTTATTAAATAGAAATTAAAAAAGGTTGCTTTGCCTGCCAACGCAAAAAAAAAATCCAGCATTGCCACTGCAAACAAATAAATAACAAAAAACACTACAAATTAAAACACAAGTGAAAAAAATGGACGAACTAAAACTTGTTTTCCTTGGAACAGCTGCGTCAACGCCGACAAAAGAACGCAACCTCTCAAGCGTCGCACTAAAATACCTCGGCGAATGGCTGCTGTTTGACTGCCCGGAAGGCACACAGAGGCAAATGATGTCGTGCGGCGTCTCTTACCTCAAAATCCGCCACATTTTCATCTCACACTTCCACGCAGACCACTTCCTTGGCCTGCCGGGGCTGCTTGCGACAATGAGCATCCACCAGCGCGACTACCCGATAACGATTTTTGGCCCAAAAGGAATCAAAGAGCGCGTAGAAACAGCAATCGGCATGGCAATGCTCAAAATAAATTTTGAAGTCCGCTGCAAGGAAGCCAAAAAAGGAATAATTTTGGAGGAAGAAAAATTCTTTGTACGCGCATTCCCGCTACACCACGAAGTGGCATGCTATGGCTACTCGTTTAACGAAGCAGACAAGCTGGGGGAATTCTCGCGCGAAAAAGCGCTTGCACTGGAAATACCAGAAGGCCCGCTTTGGGGAAAACTCCAAAAAGGCGAAACCGTAAAGCACGGCGGAAAAACATTTCAACCGGAGCAGGTAATGGATGTTTCAAAAGCAAAGCGCGGAAGAAAAATATCCGTCGTATTTGACACGCGCCCTGACAAGGCCTACTTCGACGAAATAAAGGAATCAGACGTATTGGTGCACGAGGCAACATTCTCGCACGAAATGCAGCGGCGCGCAGTGCAGACAAAGCACTCAACGGCAAAAGAAGCCGGAAACGTCGCAGAAAAAATGAAATGCAAAAAACTTGTTTTAACACACATCAGCGCAAGAAACAAAGAAGAACAAAAACTCGAAAACGAGGCACGCACAGAATTTGGGAACGTGACAGTTGCAAAAGATTTGATGGAAATGAATGTGCAATAACAGGCATATAACAGGCATGTTGCTTAAACCCACACCGTTAAATAAATCTTTTTGATTATATCTTTGCAGATGCAGGCAATAATTCTTGCGGCAGGGCAGGGGCTTAGGCTTAGGCCGCTGACTTTTGACACCCCAAAAGTGATGCTGAAAATCGGCTCAAAGCCGATCCTTCAAAGAATAATGGAGAACCTCAAACAGGCAGGGATAACTGACGTGCTGATGGTTGTCGGTTACAAAAAAGACGATATAGAGGGCTTTTTTGGCGAAAAATACTTGGGGATAAAAATCACTTATTTTTTGCAGAAAAAACAGCTTGGCACCGCGCACGCGATAAGCCTTGTTGAAGGTTTTGCAAAAGGAAACTTTCTTGCAATAAATGCAGACGTTTTAATCGATGCAAGCGCCCTGTCAGGGCTTGCACAAGTAGACGAGTTTGACCCGTTTGACGCAGTCATTGTGGCACGCGAAGCGGAAGACCCGTGGAGGTACGGCTGCCTGTTAGTTGATGGAAGCGAAGTAAAGGACATAGTTGAAAAGCCATCGCCCGGCCAAGAGCCAAGCAACCTTGTGAACGCAGGAATTTACCGCTTCAACGAAAAAATCTTTGAAGCAATAAAAAAAACCGAGCTAAGCAAAAGAAACGAGTTCGAAATAGTAAACTCAATAAAAATAATGATGAAAGCCGGAAGCCGCGTAACGTACAGAAAATTTTACGGAACAATAATTGACATCGGGGACGCTGCAGACCTAAAGCGCGCACAACAGATTGTAAAAGACTGATTGGCAAAAACTAATCGCCCATGCAAATATGGTTAGCACATTATGCGAAGCCAGTCCCGCTTTAGCGGGACAAATCTGCCCTCCCGGAATTGGCGCTGATTCAAAACGAAAATTTTTCGCCCGGCCTAAGAATTACCGGAACAGTTTTCAGGATGCTTTTCTCAATTTTTTGCTTGAATTCGTTTGGGTCCGCCTTGATTGATTCAAAAGTGTCATAATGCATCGGAATCGAATACAGCGGCTTGATTGTTTTAGTTGCACGGACAGCATCAACGACGTCCATTGTTTCGTTCCCGCCGATGGGCAGCAATGCAATGTCGGCCTTCACGGTGTTAAGGCTGTCAGTCAGCGCCGTGTCGGCTGCAAAAAAAATGCTTGACTTCCTGTCACTCAAAAGGTAACTCACAGGGTAATAGGACTTCGGGAAATGCGCAGGCAAAACCTCTATGTCAATTCCAAGAAGCGTGAACTTGTTGCCGGACATTATTGGCTTTTTCTGGTTTTGCGGGACATTCAACTGCTGAATGACAGACTCGTGGCCGACAACAGTCACCCTGTGCTTTGCACACAGCGATTCAACCGCTTTCACGTCAAAATGGTCAAAATTTTCCTGTGAAAGCAAAATCAGGTCAACTTTCCCCAAATCCTTTTCGGAAACAGGGCATTTAAAGAGCGGCTTTAAGTTCTGGTCGTCCAAAGAATTGTTCATGAACGGGTCAGTGAGCACGGTAGTGTTATTGAAACGGAGCCTGAAAAACGCATGTCTAAGGTATTGGAGCTCTAACACAAAATCCACCGGCAGGAAAAAACTATAATAGTAACGATTGCCCAGAATATAAATTTGCACATGGGTCAAATCAAAAAAAATAAATAAACATACAGCCCATAGTTGTAGAGAAAATGAAAAAAACCGCCATTGCTTTGTCGCTGATTTTTTTCGCAGCAGCCGTGCACGCCCTTGCGCTGCAAAAGCTTGCAATTAGCGCAGAAGTGTCAGACAACGGGACTGCGTCAATCGTTGAAAATTATGAGCTTGCATTTGAAAACATTTCTGAAAAAATACAGTTCATTGACAATGCACAAAAGAACTCTTCAAGCATGCTTGCATGGAAAGCAGACTACAGTTTTTTTTACCCCCACTTTGAGGCAACCGACAACAGGGTCATCCGCTCGTCAATAACATTTGAACAGGGCACAAATACAATTACACTCGAATATGACCTCGAAAAGCCCCTGATGACGGTTGTAAAAGATGCGGCACGGGAAACACTCTATGAATTCTCAGGCAAACAACTCAATTCGTTCATCAAGGACGGCCTAATCGTAATCCCAAACAACGCGGAAATAAGCATCACACTCCCCAAGAAAGCACAGATAATAGGACAAAATGCCGTGCCACAGGTAGAAACCGCCCAGACCAAAATCACAATAAAACCGCTCACAACAAGCCACATCAGCATCCAATACAGCATCCAAAAGCCGATACAAACCAAAGTCAACAGCCTGGAACTAATCCGGGATTTTTTCGCAGACTCTGCAAACCTTGCAGTGATAATTGCCGCACTGATTGCACTTGCAATAATTTTCTGGAAAAAAGACGACATTGAGGGAAAAATCGAGGACTACATTGTAAAGCACTCCGAAATAGCACAGGGCGGGACAGAAGAGGAAGTCGAGCTACAGGTTTGAATTTATAGCAAACTGCGCATATTTTTGAACCTTTTTATGGCAGTTTGCCATATGCAAAGAGCAATTGAAAGTCCAATTATTTATGCTCTTTGCCATGCCTGAACTTTTTGAACTTTTTTACCTCGCCGCGGATAACAGACTGGAAAGGGATTTTTAGTTTTAAAAGAATATTCTGGATGCCGTAATCGTCAGTAAAAACCTTTATTTTATCGTTTTTTTCCTTAAGCTGTGCCGCAAGCGCCACAAGCGAAATATCGGCATCGCTAAGCCTTGCGCCAATCGATTCCAGCAGGCCGCTGATTCTTTCAACCATTTTTTCGCTTGGGTCCATCACAACCAAATAACCACCATTAATGGCATTATCCACAAGGGATTTGCTGCGGAAATCCCTAAATTCAAGCGAAACCCGGTAAGTGGTCGCGTACTTTTTTTTCCCGTCAAAATAAAAGGACTCGTCGTTTAAAACCGTGGCGGAATCGATGATATAAATCATACAACAAAACCCTTAATCCTATAAAAAACACTTTTCAGCAAAATATTATTATTTGTTTAACACTACCACTTAATGGGCCAAAACAATGGAAATAAAAAAAACCGCACAACAATTAAGCGAAATAGAGCAAAACGCGCTCAACGCAACTGGCAATGTGATGCAAAGCTTTGAAGAGCTGGAAAAGCAAAGCGGGCTGCAAAAGGACTCGCTGCACAGGGCACTCCAGTGGCTGTCGCAAAAACAGCTGATTGAGCTTTCAACAGCAAAAAAAACAGCTGTCGAATTAACACAGCGGGCGCAGGGAGAGCTTCCTGAAAGAACGCTTTTCGGAAAAATAGAAAAAGAAATGCAGCTTCGCGGCCTACAAAAAACCACGGGGCTAAGCGAACAGGAATTCAGCGCAGCGCTTGGAAAGCTCAAAAAAAACAATTTCATTTCAATCATTTCAGGAAACGCCTCATTAACCGAAGCCGGAAAAGAATTTTTGGCAGAAAAATTCCCCGAAGAAAAACTTCTTGAAAAAATAGCCAAAAGCGGCTTTGAAGAAGACATGCTTGAAGAAAGCGAAAAAAACCTGCTTTCCGATTTGTTCAGGCGCGGCCTGGTGCAAAAAAACGAAAAAAACTTTTACTCTGCAAAAATAACCGCAAGCGGGCTTGAAGCAAAAAAAATAATTGCCACAGGGATAAATCGAGCCTACAACATTTCTGACCCGACGCCAACCATCCACATAGGAAAAAAGCAGCCATACGTGCAGTTCCTAAACCACATCAGAAAAACACTGCTGCAGCTTGGCTTTTCCGAAATGCCGGAACAGCTCATAACGCAGGAATTTTACAATTTTGACGTATTGTTTCAGCCGCAAAACCACCCCGCGCGCACCTGGACAGACACCTACCAGTTAAAGCAGCCAACGCACGGCGATTTGCCTGACAAAAAAAAAGTGCAGGAAATCAAGTGCGCACACGAAAACGGCGGAAAAAGCGGCTCGCTTGGGTGGAGATACAAGTGGGACCCAAAAATTGCCTCAAAACTCATGCCAAACGCGCACGGCACAAGCGCAGATGCGCGACAAATGGTGCAAGGCATTGAAAAACAGGCAAAATATTTTGTGATCAACCGTTGCTACCGCCCCGATGTACTTGACGCAACGCACCTGGTGGAATTCAACCAGCTGGACGGGTTCATTGTCGGGCACGGCCTGAACTTTTCACACCTACTTGGGATACTCAAAGATTTTGCGCAAAAAATCGCAGGGGCGACAGAAGTCAAATTTTTCCCGGATTATTACCCGTTCACGGAGCCTAGCTGCGAACTTGCAGCCAAACACCCAGAAGTAGGTTGGATTGAAATAGGGGGAGCAGGAATCTTTAGGCCAGAAATAACAGAAAATTTAGGAATAAAAGAACCAGTATTAGCTTGGGGATTAGGTGTTGACAGATTAGCTATGATTAAACTAAAAATAAAAGATATAAGAGATTTATTTTCAGATGATCTAGACTGGTTAAGAAAAACCAAGGCAGTCTTTGAGCAGTAAAAAATATTTATAAATACTTTGTATATACAATATAAATATGAAACTTGAAAGAACTTTTGATGCAAAAGTTTGGAAAACAGGGAATGGAATTGTGATAACAATCCCTGCATCAATAATAAAGAAATTTAAAATAAAAGAAAAAGAAGTTTTGGAAATTACAATAAAAAAATAAAAGTGAAAATATGAACAAAGATGCAATTTCAAAAGAACTTTTACAAGAATTGTATTGGGATAAAAGGCTTTCACTGAAAAAAATTGCCAAGCAATTTGGAGTGAAATCCCCCAACACTATAGTTTACCATATGGAGAAATCCCATATTTCAAGAAGACAATCAGATAGAAAAAATTATCAAAAACACTCTTTTTCCGGAAACCTACAAGAAAAATCTTATTTGCTTGGGTTAAGAACTGGCGACATTAATTCTGCAAAAAAGAATTTATTAAAGGAAAGCTTTTGGAGGGCTTAGCGGCTTAGGAACTAGTTCTTGGTGACGAAATGATATTCTCAAAGGAAAAAGGGATCGTAGTTGGTGTTGGGCTGGATTCTATGAAGGGCGACATGGCCAAGTCTTTTGAGTGGATTTTAGAGCAAATGAAAAAAGGGGCAAGTGTTGCAGCGGATTTA
>CAYIER010000062.1:0-6929 GCA_964362395.1 uncultured archaeon | reverse complement strand
CTTGACTGGATGTCAACGCAGGAATTCGGCTTAAGCAAATTCGTGTCATACGGGAATGCAATGGATGTTGACGAGGCTGATTTGCTGGATTATTTTTCAAGGGACACCGACACAAAAATAATTACAATGTACATTGAAGGGGTGAAAGAGGGGAGAAAATTCATGAAAATAGCAAAAAAAACTTCCCTCAAAAAACCGATTGTCGTGCTAAAGGGCGGAGTGCATGATGAAACGCACAGGGCGACCGCGTCGCACACCGGCTCGCTTGCAGGCAGCACCGAAGTGTACGAGGCAATGTTTCGGCAGACAGGGATAATTCAGGCAAAAACTCTTGAAGAACTGTTCAGTTTTGCAAAAATCCTTGAAAACGAGCCGCTCCCAAAAGGAAACCGTGTCCAGATAATCACAAATGGCGGCGGGTTTGGCATAGTAACAGCCGACGCGGTGCTGTCAGAGGGAATGCGGCTTGCACAGATTGATGAAAAAATAAAAAAAGTGCTCCGCAAAACGTTTCCGCCCACTGTAACGATTGCAAACCCCCTTGATTTGGTCGGCGACGCGGACGAAAAAAGATACTCGCTTGCAATCAACAAGGCACTGCAGGACAAAAACGTCGACATAATTATGGTGCTGGTATTGTTTAACACGCCAGCAATTGACACCGGAATAGTCACGGAGCTCAAAAAAATCAGGCAAAAAGCAAAAAAGCCGATATTGGTTGTGACAATCGGCTCGCACTATACACAGCAAAGAAGGCATGAACTTGAACAGGCAGGAATAATCACTTTCGCTTACCCAAACGTTGCGGCGCGCGGAATAAGGGCGCTGTCAGATTACGCGCAGTTCAAAAAAAAGCACGCCTAGTTTTTCTTTTCCCGCAACAGAAGCGCAATTGCCTCATCAAGGCGGTCCTCTGCCAATAGCTCAAAAATTTCCCTTGAATCAAAAGCGCGGTTAAAGCTTGTCTTTTCAAGGTTTTTTTCAAGCAAGTCAATCCCGATGGATGCAATCGAGTGCTTGGAGGCATGCAATTCGCGCAGCTCGCCGATTTTTTTCTTAAACGATTCGGAAAAAAACTCTTTTGAAATAGAAAGAATCGCTTTGCCCTCAAACTCTTGTTTGAGTTCGTGAAAATCAACGTCAATCGAATTAAAACCCGGCGCAAGTGTCCCATGAAATTTCAGGCGCACCATCGGAATAATGCCCTCGTTTTTTGCAATAGCAGCCTGAATGCAGTCGCTGGCCTTTGAAACAATCTGGCCAGGGGTTGCAGCGGCAAATTTTTCCTTGAAATAAAACAGCCTGCGCTGCACCGGCAATGGAAAAAAATCGATTTTTTTTGACACAGTGTCAAAAACAAAAACCCCCTTTGGCTTTTCGCCCTCAAGCTTTTTCATCTGCGTGGTGACCGTTGAGCCCGTGAGCAAAAAAGTGGCGTGCTCCAGGTGCTGGATATTTGACCAGTGCAGGTGCCCGTTTACAATCAGGTCAAAGCCGTGCGGGAGGTCAGACAAAGAAATCGTTGCAACCATGTCATCGGCAAAAGGCAAAAACTCGGTGATTGACTGGTGCATTACCAAAATATTCACCGCACCCTCCAATGGCACCGGATTCCAGAGCTTCAAAACTTCAAGCGACTTTTTTTCAGGCACGCCGCCAAAGCCATGAATGCAGACGATTTCACTGCCCAGTTCAATTACGGCTCGTTTCATCTTCAAATAAATAAGGTGGCCTGACGCGTCAAAGAGCTCAAGGATGTTTGTGTGGCCAAGGCTCCGGTACTCGTGCGTTCCATGAATCGTGATGACTGGAATTCCAAAAAAAGTTTTTCCCCGCACTTCCTCTTTTCCCAAAACTTTTATTTTTACACGGCTCTGCTTTTGTTTTTGTGCAATGGAAAAAATTTCAAAGCCCTTCAAAAGGGTTTCCGGGGAAGGAAGAGGGATGTCAAAAATGTCGCCCGCCATCAAAATTGCGTCAACTTCCTTTGCGCACACAATCCCAAATGCCTGCCTTGCATTGTCAAATGACTCGCTTTGGCGCACTTGCTCCTCCTGAAAACCAAGGTGAATGTCGGAAAAAATGGCTATTCGCATCAAAATCACAGCCCAAGAATCCTTTTAGCGGACAATTCCCCCAATGATTCAACCACCAAGTCGGCCTTTGCAAAAGACCCGCTTTTTGCAAACTGGTTTGGAAACGCAATGCATTTCAAGCCAGCTGCCTTGACAGATTCAACGCCAATAAAAGTGTCCTCTATTGCAACACACTCTTTTGGCAAAAGGCGAAGCCTTTTCACTGCCTTGAGGTAAATATCCGGATTTGGCTTTCCCGCCACCACATCCTCGGCACAAACAATCGCGGAAAAAAAACTGCCAATCCCAAAGCGGTTCAGCATGTAATCAATTGACCTCTTGTCGTTGTTTGACGCAAGCCCGATTGCCAGCCCATTTTTTTTCAAATCAACAAGCAATTCCCTGACACAGGCATTCAGTTCAAGCTCTTTTTCCGAAACCCGGATTGACTCATCAAGTGTTTCTTTCACAAACTCGCTGTGGGAAATGTTCAGCGAATATTTTTTGTTGATGAACTCAAGCTCGTCACGCAAAGAATGGCAGATGAGGCTTGAAACCTCTTTGTCAGTGACAGACAAACTGTGCTTTTTAAGAAAATTCTTCATTACCCTAAAATAAATCTTTGGAGAATCCACAATCACTCCGTCAAGGTCAAAAACAACGCCTTTGATCAATTCAGCGCCTCTTGGTGATTTTTTTCAAGATCTTTTGGGAAAAAAACAAGCGGCCAAAAAACAGGGACAGGGCAATTTTCTTTCTGCACCGCCAGATTTTTTGAAAAACTTTCATCGCTTCGCACCAGCGCCTTCACCGCGATGTCTGGTGCCGCCACAAGCCCCAACAAATCGCTTTCCAGCGAAAACTTGAACTGGCGAAACGAATTTCGCGCAACCAATTTGTTTACATGCGCCTTTAGCTCAGCAGAATCACGCGCCAGCACTGGAAAAATATTGCAGCCCCGCTTCATGACCAAAAATGCGGCCAGCAATTCCTCTTTTTTCCCCTCAAAAAAAATGGCAACGTTTCCCTCCACACCCAAAGGCAGGCCCGAGAATCCCGGAATTTCTTCAGCAAAAACAAACGAACCCTTGGGCCCGATTTCTACAGAAATTTTTTTCTCTGGATTTTTCAAGTCAACCTTTAAACCAGGCATTTTTGACAAAATCTGCGAACCAAGGTCGGCCTCAAACTTTTGCGACGACACCTTTTTTTCGCCGCTGTTTTTTAAGCGGACAGCAAAAGATTTTACGCCACCCAGGCAATCAAGCGCAACCTGAAGCGCGCTTGACCTAATTTCGGAAACATTCTGTGAAGAAACGCGTCTGCACAATGCAACCGCCTGCACGCCAAAAACACCCGAAAGCAACACGGCGACTTTTTCCAGATCCTGGCCCTTCTTTGCAAAAACATATAGCCTGCCACCGCCCTTGACAGTTTCAATGCCAGAAAGCCCATTTGCCCTAAGCACCTGCTTGACGTTTGCAACCAGCTTCTTGACAAAATAGCCCCGAACAAAAGCGGTTTTAAGGGAAATTTCAGGAGAAAGCTTCACCAAAACACAATTTGCACCAATCATAACAAACAATTGCTAAAAAAAGCCTTTAAATAAGCGTTTGCGTCCGCTTTAACAAATTGGCAGTTGAATAATCAATATATTTCTTTGCCAATTTGTTACACCGCATACGTGGCCCCCCCATTTGATGGGACGATAATATTGGTTTTCCATCCAATAAAAGCACTTTAAATAAACTTGCCGCAAAAGATTTTTAGATAAAGCCCGATAGCAGCCAGTAATTGGCTGTTGCCGGAAATGCCCCGTCGCCAGACGGGACAAAAAGTGTCGCAACAAATTGACGAAAGAATATCATAAAAAATTGTTCAATTGTCAATTTGTTGGCGTGATTTCGCATGTGATGCGAAGCAAGTCCCGCTTTAGCGGGACAAATTCGTCAACGGAATTTGCCGTTGCTGGGGTGGCAGAGAGGATATGCACCCGCCTGCAGAGCCGAGCCGACACGCATTCGGCTGTGCTGCATACGTCGTGCCGTTTTACAACGGCACTTAAATATCATCAGTGAAAGAAGGAATATTACCGTCCCGCCTTCAGGCGGGACACGTATGCGGCCCGTCCGATCGCAAGCGGACAGCGGGAGATCACGAGTTCGAATCTCGTCCCCAGCTTCGGGGCATTAGTGTAAAGCTGTGCACTTAAATATTGAAAAAAGCACGGTGATACCTAATGCCCGAAGACATATATGACACAGATAAGCACCTTGAACGCCTATTAGAGAAAATCACGGTGCTCGGCTCCGCAAATTCAAAACTGATTCTGGATTTTCACGAAAAATACGCCATAAAGAACAAATTATCCAAAATGAGGCAATTAAAGCTACTCAATACTCTTTTGGCAATGGCAAAAATTATTGCAAAGCCATTGAATCAATTGACTGAGAAAGATATTGAAGGCATGAATGTTTTCCTTGCAAAAGACGGTTACGCAAAAAACACCATTAACGATTTTAGAGCAATTACCAAACTCTGGCTCCGCTATTTGGGCGAAAAAGAAAACTGGGATTTAATCCACTCCAAAGAATTGAAAGCAATTTCAAGAAAGAACGGCGAAGACCAGCTTGACCCAGACGTTTTGCCAACAGATGAAGAAGTATTGCAATTGTTTAATGTCCTTCCGTTAAAATTCCGTGCCTTTGTTGCACTCACTGACGGAGCCGGGCTCCGCATTGGTGAAGCCTCAATGCTTTTGAGAAAAAACCTTCACTTTGAAGAAGACAAAAGCGTGACAGTAAATTACACTGGCAAAACAGGCCGGAATAGTGTCAGGATTCACGCTGGACTATCACACTATTTGTTGGAATGGTTTAACGCTGCTCCGCAAAAAACAGACGATGCTCCGCTATTTGGCGGAAGAGCTTCAAAATTCATGAACTACAATACTTTCAGGAAAGCTCTCACAAACGCCGCCGGCAAAATAGGAATTTTGGGAAAAAGAAAAGTAAACCCACACATTTTTCGCCACCGACATGCAACATGGGCACTGCTAAATATGCCATCAGTATTGGCAAAAAAAAGAGTCTGGGGCAATGCAGCAACAAAAATGGACAAAATATACGGTCATTTTACAAAGCAGCAAGAAAATGAAGCATACCTTATGGCTACCGGCCACATTGCTCCAAAGAAAAAGCCAAACGTTCTTTTGGCAAAGGTTTGCTTTAAGTGCCAAGCTTCTTTTGAGCCTACAACTGAAATTTGTCCAAACTGTAGCATTTACCTTGACCCAAAAAAGATTTCAGAAGAACTTCAGAAAAAGAGAAATTTTGAAGAAGAAATTGCAGAGCTTAAAATTGACATGGAAAAAATCCTTGTTTTCCTTGCAAAAGAGAAAGGATTAATTGAAACAAATAAAGAAGAAGCAGGACACTAAAAATTGGGGTTTGAAGCTATTAATGTATTTTGTTTGGTGAGATTTTTTTGTGAGGCAGTGAGTTTTTATGAAATGGGTTGAAGCTAACAAAGACAGGTTTGTCGAATTGCTCGGTGAAGGCCGTTCTCTTGAGGAGATTGGAAAGTATTTCGGATGCAGTTATGAGACCGCCAGATGGGTTAAGAGCCACTATAAGCTGGGCAAAAAGCTTGAAGTGGGTAAAAAGAATATGAAAATAAGCGAGCTAAAGGCATCAAAAAATGATTTAGCAACTCGAATTCGCATACTCCGCGGAGAAGAGGTCAGGAAAGAAGAGGCTCATTTTGGGTTTAATGATGAACAGGTGAAACAGTGGTTTGACGGAGCAAGCGGAGTAGACAAATTTTGCAAGGATGTGCTTGGAGTAGAACTTCAGGAATACCAGCTTGAAATGGTCAAATTAATGCAGGCTCATAAAAGGTGTTGTTTTGTCTTGGGCCGGCAGTCCGGCAAGGATTTTGTAACGGCATGTTTTGTGATTTGGTTGGCAATTGTGAATTCCAATCAGAGGATTTTGCTTGTTTCCGCAGCCCAACGCCAGAGCGACCTTTTGTTTAACCGCATTATGCAGTTCATTGCCAAATCGAATGAGTTGTTTGATTCTGTTCAAAAGAGCAATATGGAGATAATTCAATTTACCAATGGTTCTGAAATTTACTCGCTACCCAGTACTACGTTCATTCGAGGTTTTACCGAGGTCACGCACGTGATTCTTAATGAGGTCGCGCATGGCATTACTGAAGAAGCTTTGCAGGCCGTTGAGCCAATGCTTGCCATAAAACGCGGAGCGCTGATAATGATGTCTTCCCCATTAGGAACCAGTGGTGTTTTGTGGGATGCTTTCAATAACCCACTTTATGCAAAATTAAAGCTTCCCAGCTCCGCAAACAAATACATTTCAAAAGAATGGCTTAACGAACAAAAAAAGATTATGTCTTCTCTTGCTTTTGAAACTGAAATTGCGGCGAATTTTTCCCAAGCAATTGATTCTTTTTTCAAAATTGAAACAATAAAATCGTGTTCACAAGAATACCAATTGCGGAGCACATGTCCAAAAGAAGAAGAAAAAACTTATTATGCCGGAGTTGACTGGGGTCGAATTCAAGACTCCAGTGTTGTTACAATCATTTCAAAAGACAGTGAAAAACAGTTAAAAGTTGAGGCTATTATAGAAATGGCCAAAACCCCGTTCAAGCTGCAAGAAGAAAAAATCAAGCAATTAAATGCAGATTGGAATTTCAAAAAAATAATGTCAGAATACGCGGGATTGAGCATTAATTCCTGTGAAAACCTCAAAAGAGACGGCTTGAATGTTGAATTTTTTACTTAACTTCGCCACTTTTGGTTTGCTGATGGCTATTTTTTTGCCCTAACTC
>CAYIER010000061.1:1444-6940 GCA_964362395.1 uncultured archaeon | reverse complement strand
GTTTGCTATATGCAAAGAGCAATGAAAAGTCCAATTATTTATGCTCTTTGCTATATAGATTGCAATACCAAATTGGCAATTGAAAAAAAATTAATATTTCATTTTGCCAATTTGGCACGAATCTGTTCGTTTTTTTCAGTAATGCGTGTGCCGATGCAGGCGCCGAAATGCCCTAAGGGCCTTGAACAGCGGGTAAGACGCAAAAAAGCCAAAAATCAGGGACGAAGTGATTTCCCTGCTGTAAATTATCGGCACGCCAAACCTTGGCAACTGCGTGTAAAACAAAACCGAAAGCCACGCAAAGCACAAAATCACAAACAAGTTCAGGCCGATTTCCTTGAATTGCTCTGCGGCAAAATTTGGCTGCTGCTCTGCGTGCGGCTTTTTCTGTGCAAGCGCAAATGCCGGAATGAATGAAAAAATTTTTTGGTGCAGCCTGCGGAAAGTATGCAGTGGCTGAAAAAGCAGCACTGTGGTTAAAATCAGCAAAAACGCAAGCGGGCTTAAAAGTTTTGCTTCAGCTCCTGCAAGCACTCCTGCCGAAACAGTTGCAATGATGACCACAAATTCTCCAAGCGGCGACAAAAGGATTGCTGAGAGGCTCGAGTCCTCTGCATTCAAGCCAAACAATGGCCCAAATGCCCGGAAAGCAATCGAGTGCGCGAAAATTGCAATTATGCCCAATCCAAGTGCCAGCCCAAGCAATCCGGCAAACGAATCAATGGACGGCAAAACAACCAAGCCAAGTGCCGGGTCAAAAAAAAGTGTCGTTCCAAACCCGACAAAAAAGAACACCAAGAAAAAGTCGCGCAAAAACATGACGTCCTTTTTTATCCTGTGCCCTGAACTTGTCTCACTCAATGCAAACCCCGCAAAATACGCGCCGATTGCAGTTGAGAGCCCAAGGATGCTTCCAAGGGTCGCGACAACCAGCCCGATTCCAAGCGCATACATTGTCATCTGCGAGTGCCCAAAATCGTTTTTCTGCATCCAGTCCTCAACAAGCCTTGAAAGCCGAAACACCGCATAAAATGTGCCCACCGCAAAAACCACTGCCGCCATTGCAAGGCTTAACGGTGAATTTTCCGCCTTTGACATGCTAGTGATGAACACAAGCAGCAAAATTCCCAAAAAATCCTGGAGAATAAGAATTGAAAGCGAAATTTTTGCAGGAGTGTTCTGCAACAGCCCCTTGTCGATAATGAACTTTGCGACAATTGCAGTGCTCGTGCTAAAAAGCATTATCCCCACAACAAGCGCAAACAAAACCGAGTGCCCCAAAAACAAAAGCACAGCCACCCCAAGCCCAGTGGTCAAAACCATGTCAATTGCCGCTAACCCAAAAATGGTTGAGCCGGCGCCCAAAAATTCCTTTAACGACAATTCTATCCCAAGGTAAAACAACAGGACAAACAAGCCCAGCTCCGCAAAACCTGTGACCAGCGGGTCAAACGGGTGCAAAAAATTCAGCCAAAACGGGCCAAGCAAAAAGCCGGCCAGGATAAACCCAATGACTTCGTTTTGGCCAAGCTTTCGGATGAACAACCCAAACCCGATTGCAATAATTATGATTACGCCAATGGTGGTTAACGGAAGTATTTCAGACATGGAATGCTATATCATAAATTAGTTCAAAAATAAAAAGGTAAGCCCGTTTTAAAGCCGAGAAATCGCTTTATTGGTAATATGTCCTTGTTTCAACAGTGTAACTTACTTTTTTTTCGCCCTTTGCCGGAACCTTTACCTTAAACTCGATTTTTGTGGCGCTCTTTTTATCAAACGGGTCAGAAAATTTTGTAACCGAACCAAACTGCCCGATATTTTCAGCAACGATTACTTCCATGCCCGTGTCCTTCTGGTTTTGAAGCACGATTTCGTAACTGTTCCTGTAAAGCCCCTTTGCGGCATTCACAGACTCTGTTTGTATCCGCTCGCCTGAAACATCAAACGCGTTCCCCAAAAACAGCCTTACCTCGTCATCGGTTTTTGTGTGGTCAACAGAATCCTCGCCCACAAACTGCAACTGTTTTGAACTGTCTTCCTTGTAAACCCGCACAATGCCTTTTGGAATCGGCACCCCAAGCCCCTGCTGCTGCGAATTCTTGAACTTCAGTTTCACCTGCACGTCTGTGCCGTTTGCCGCGCCGTCAAAAACAAATTCTTTTTGCACAGGCACATTAAACGCCGAAAGAAGCGAAATCTGCTTTGTCTCGTTGTCCTTCAGGTCGGTTGTTCGGTCAAGCGAGTAAAGATGGTACTCAAACAGGTTTTCCTGTGAAAACTGCTTTGGGGCTGCACCGCCTCCTGAAACCGCGTAATCGTAAAACCTTTCAGGGTACGGCTGGATTGAGGTAACCAAGTGCAGGTCGCCTGCAACAAGCTTCAATTTCGTGTCCGGGTAATATGTCCCAGAATTGTTTGAAATTGTAGCCCAACCGGAAAAATCCATTGCCGAGTCATCACTGTTCACTTTTGCAACATAATCCGCCCTCCATGCCATCCCGTGCGTCAGGTAACTTGTTTCAGTGTCTCGTGCACCGTCATTTTGCGTCCAGACTTTCCACACAAGCGTCGGCTTTGTAATCAGGCCCTCCGGAAGCGACGGGAAAGAAATTTTTGAAATGTCTGACACCGAAACAATGCCATTGCTTGTCTGCAGCACAAGCCCGTCGGTTGCGCTAAGAAGTTTTCCTGTAATTGCCGCAACATCCTGGCCCTCGTTCACTTGAACCGTTATTTCCTTGTCAAGGTATTTTTCAAGGATTTTTTCCCTGCTCACAATGTCAAACTCATAATTCTGCTCAAGCACGGTGGTGTCATCATATTTAAGGTCGCGAAAAAGCACCGAAGTAGCATCAATCAGCTTTGCGATATCCTTGAACTCAACCAAATTCACGCCACTCTTTAAATCCATCTCGCGCACATCCTTCACAAGCGCAAGATCCTGGTTGTAAATAGTCAGCTCGGTTCCCGCCTTCTGGTCAACAAGCTTCGCCTTTTGGCTTGTCAAAAAAATCGCGGGCTTGTCCACCGAAACACTGTAAGAATAATTGTCCACATTCACCAGAGGAATCTGCCTGCTGTATGGCTGTGGCTGCGTTCCCTGTGATGAAAACAGCACGCCTGCCGCCAAAACCAAAACAAGCGCGGCCGCAAAAATGCCGCCAAAAACAATCCGTTTATCCATGCAAACCAGACAATAAAATGCGCTATTGGATTTAACTCCCTTCCCTTTTTGCAAGTGTTTTTTCTTTCAAAATCAGGCAATTTTGGGCAAAGCAACCGACAAAACCGCAATCAAAAAATACGATGCCCCAAGCGCGATGCAGAATTTGCCAAAATTCACCCTCTTTGCAAAATCAATCAGAACACCGATTGAAAAATACCCGACAACCGCTGACGCAATCACCCCAAAAACCATGCTTGGCTCCAAAAGCGGCTTCTCCAAAAAATTAAACGACAGCTCCCCCAAAAGCACTGCCGGAACAGAAATCAAAAAACTCAATTCAAACGCTTTTTGCGGCGAAAAGCCCTCAAAAAGCATGGCCGACGCAGTTGTCCCGCTCCGGCTCATGCCGGGTAAGACGGTAAAGCCCTGTGCCAGCCCCAAAAGCACGGCGTTTTTTGTGGAAAAAACCCCTGCCCGGGCAGTTTTTTTTGCCAACTGCAAAACGCCCGTGACAAGCAAAAAAAAACTGACAGCAATCAGAAAAATTGTCTGCGAAAAAACAGCCACGCCAAAAACATTTATTGAGGCAGTTTCAAGGATTTTTTTCAACAAAAAATAGCTCGGCAGCGCTGTCAGCGCCGTTGCAACAAGAGTCCACAAAATAAAATTGCGTTTTTCCTTTTCTTTTCCAAACGCCATTTCAATTATGTCTTTCCTGAAATAAAATGCCGCGGAAATCAGCGTCCCCACATGAAGGATTATCGCAAACGAAAAAGCCTCCCTTGTGCCAAGCCCAAAAAACTGCCCCAAAATGGCAACGTTTCCCTTGCTTGAAACCGGGAGCCATTCCGTGATTCCCTGCACGATGCCCAAAACAACCGCGACCAAAACATCAACCACAAAAAACACATCCAAGATTTTAAATATGCCTATTTATATGAATTTATAATGATTGACATATTTTTGGCCGCATTAACCGTTCTAGGCCTCGTGCTTTTTGAAACAGTCTCTTCAATAGACAACGCCGTCATCAACGCGGACGTCCTTTCAAAAATGTCAGCGCGCGCAAGAAAATGGTTTTTGCTCTGGGGCCTCTTGTTTGCAGTTTTTTTTGTCCGCGGCCTGCTGCCATGGCTGATTGTCTGGGTGGCAAACCCGTCACTTTCGCCTCTTGGCGCACTGACCGCGACATTCAGCTCTGACCCCCTTGTGATTCACACAATTGAACAATCCAAGCCGCTTCTGCTGTTGGGCGGCGGGGTGTTTTTGGTGTTTTTGTTCTTCCACTGGCTGTTCATGGAGCCAAAAAATTACGGCCTGCGCGGGGAAAAAACAATCCACAAATTCAGCATCTGGTTCTTTGCAATTGTATCCATCCTGCTTGCAGCCATTGTCTGGTTTGCAATCCAAATTGACCCGCTGCTTGCATTCAGCGCAGTCGTCGGCTCAACGGCATTTTTCATAACACACGGATTCAAAGAAAACGCAGAACAGCAGGAAAGGCAGCTTTTGGACGGCAATTCGAACCTAAGCGACATGAGCAAACTATTGTACCTTGAAGTAATCGACACAACATTCTCAATTGACGGGGTGATAGGCGCATTTGCATTCACGATGTCAATTCCACTGATCCTGATTGGAAACGGCATAGGCGCATTTGTCGTGCGCGAAATGACTATCCACAACATTGAAAACGTCAAAAAATACAGGTACCTCAAAAACGGTGCAATGTACTCGATTTTTTTCCTCGGCACAATAATGGTGCTTGACGCATTCGGCTACGAAATACCGCAATATGCCTCGCCAATACTCACGTTTGCAATAATCGGCTACTTTTTCTGGAAATCAAAAAAGGAGCTTGGCCAAAGTGTTCAAAAAATTCCGGCAAATTAACCAAAAAAAAACAGCCGCAAAAATGTCCTGGTGGTGTAACGGACAGCATAAGAGCCTCCGGAGCTCTTGATCCGGGTTCGAATCCCGGCCAGGATGCTGTCCCATTAATCGTGCAAAATTTGCCCAAATTATGCCAAAATTTGCGGAAAAAAACGTTTTGCCTGCGATATGTTTATTTATCCTTTTTTCTTAACTGCTATGAAATCTGAAATAATGAATAGTTTTTTAATAAACAAAAAAGGGGGTAAAAACATGGAAATGAAAGCATCTGAAATGGCATATGCCGTCTGCAACGACTGCCACACATTCAAAATGGGGCACAAATCCTTCAAAGCAAAAGAAGGATTCATGAAATGCGAAGGCTGCGGAATGAAACTGCACGAATTAAAATGGTAAAAACCGCCCAAAACGGTTTCTCCATTCCTTTTTTTTTT
>CAYIER010000061.1:0-1344 GCA_964362395.1 uncultured archaeon | reverse complement strand
TTTTTTTTTGGGCAAAGCTTATTTAAGCTCTTCAATTATTATTGTAAAAAGTGGCAAAAATGGTTGAAGTAAGCACGATTGTAGGGCTGATTGGGTTAATCATATTTTTTGGCTTTTTTGCCTCCCTTTTTTTCCAGAGGACCAAAATTCCGGATGTGCTGCTGCTGGTTTTTATTGGCATGCTCTTAGGCCCGGTTTTTGGCTTTGTCAGCTCTTCTTTCCTGCTGTCGTTTGCCCCAGTTATTGGCACAATAGCACTAATAATAATAGTATTTGAAGGCGGTTTAAATTTGGAGTTTGAAAGCGTCCTAAAGGCATTGCCACAGGCCACTTTGTTTACCCTGTTTGTCTGCCTTCTTACCGCAGCCCTCACAATGTTTTTCACTTTTTTCCTTGGCTTTCCTTTGCTTTCAGGCCTGCTTTTAGGGTTCATCATTGCAGGCACAAGCTATGAAATAATTGTCCCGTTGATTGCAAAACTTTCTGTTTCAGAAGAAACAAAAACTTTTCTCAATTTGGAATCAGCATTAAATGATGCAATCACAATTATTGCGGCAATTGCTTTGGTTCAACTAATGCTGCTTAAAACTTTTGACGTGATTAACCCGCTGCAAAAAATTGCAAGCGCTTTTTCCATTGCAATAGTTTTGGGGATATTAAGCGCTTTCCTGTGGGCAAAAATCGCAAAAATGCTTCGAAGCCACCCATACCATTACCTTTTGACCCTTTCAAGCTCTTTTGTTTTATTCGTTGTCGCAGAAACGCTTGGTGGAAACGGCATTACCTCGATTTTGGTATTTGGCCTGATACTTGGAAACTATAATACAATTACAAGGGCATTAAAGCTCCACAGCTATTTTCAAGTTGGCTATTCTTTGCGGTCGCTTCAAACAGAGGTTTCATTTTTTGTCAGAACAATGTTTTTTGTGTACCTTGGCGCAATTTTTAATTTCAGCTCTTTTTCCAACCAAGTCATCATTGTCTCATTCCTGGTTTTTTTGGCAATACTGGTTGCAAGATACATTTCAGTGAAAGCCCTGTTGAAGTTCAACAAATCTTTTGAAGAATCAAAAACCATTCTGATTGCAATGCTTCCAAGGGGGCTGGCAACCGCGGTTTTGGCTTCTTTTCCGCTGGCATTTGGCCTAAAAACGGATTTCACAAGCATTGTTTTGCTGATAATAATCCTGACAAATGTTTTCGCAACAGCAACAGTGTTCTATTTTGAATACAAGAAAAAAAACCAGCCAAACAAAATATTTGCGCTAAGGCAACAGGCAGTTTAACAAATCTTTTTTTTGCAAAAAACACATATCCGCCTCCCAACAGTGGAGAGAAAGTGCA
>CAYIER010000060.1:0-7104 GCA_964362395.1 uncultured archaeon | reverse complement strand
TTATAGCAAACTGCTTATATTTTTGAACATTTTAACTGCAGTTTGCTATATGCAAAGAGCAATTTTAATGTTCAATTGTTTATGTTCTTGCTATATACGCATATTATCGTCCCTCGCAGAAGGGACCTGTATGCGGTACTTGTGCCCGCAAGGGTATAAACTGGCGCAAAAGTTTTTTTGCTATGGTTAAAAAATTTTTTGGAGCACAATAAATTATGCTCTCCGCAAACAAAATCCTCGTCCTCGACTTCGGCTCGCAGTACACCCATCTTCTTGCCCGCCGTGTGCGTGAATTGGGCGTTTTTTCAGAGATTGTGCTTCCGTCTGTTTCTTCTGGGGTTTTGAGGGAGTGCTCTGGGGTTATTTTGAGTGGCGGCCCTGCCTCTGTTTATGAAAAAGATGCACCTGAGTATAATAAGGAAATTTTTTCAGGCAAAGTGCCAGTTTTGGGCTTGTGTTATGGCCAGCAATTGATGGGCTACTTTTTTGGCTCGGACATTTCTCCGGGAAAAAGCAAGGAATACGGTCCTGCCACTATTTCAATAAAGAAAAAAAGCGTTTTGTTTGAAGGGCTTTCAAAAAAGCAGGTTGTGTGGATGAGCCACGGCGACCAGGTAAAATCGCTTCCGCCTGATTTTGAATGCACTGCGTCCACCGTTGACTGCCAAAATGCCGCGTTTGAAAACACTGCAAAGAATTTGTTTGGCCTGCAGTTCCATCCAGAAGTGACCCACACAAAAAATGGTTTGAAAATTTTGTCCAATTTTGTTTTTGGTGCCTGTGGCTGTGAAAAAAACTGGTTGCCAAAGAATTTTTTGCAGGAAAAAATTGATTTCATCAAAAAAACTGCTGGCGGAAAAAAGGTTTTTGTGCTTGCAAGCGGTGGCGTGGATTCAACCGTTGCATTGGCGTTTTTTGTGCGTGCCCTTGGCGGGGAAAACGTTTTTGCACTCCACGTTGACCACGGCTTTATGCGAAAGAACGAATCAGTCGAAGTGAAAAAAGCGCTTGATAAATTGGGTTTGAAGGAACTGCACGTTGTTGATGCAAGCGGCTTGTTTTTTGATGCATTGAGTGGCGTTGTTGGCCCAGAGGAGAAAAGGAAAATCATTGGAAAACTTTTTGTTGATGTTGCAAACGGTGAAACAGACAAACTGAAATGGGGTGACGATTGGCTTTTGGGGCAGGGCACTATTTACCCTGACACGATTGAAACGCAGGGTTCAAAGCACGCGTCACGCATCAAAACGCACCACAATCAGGCGGACATAATCAAGGAACTCATAAAGGGGGGGCGGGTGATTGAGCCCTTGAGGGATTTGTACAAGGACGAGGTGCGGGAATTGGGGAAACTGCTTGGCTTGCCGAAATCCCTTGTGTGGCGCCAGCCGTTTCCGGGGCCGGGGCTTGCGATCAGGTGCCTTTGCAGTGATGGAAAAGCAGTGGATGTTTTACCTATTGAGCAAAATGCAAATGAAATTTCTCGGCGGTTTGGTTTTTCTGCAAAAATTCTTCCAATAAAAGCGGTCGGGGTGCAGGGCGATTTTCGCACCTATCGCTTTGTCTGTGCACTTTTCGGAAAGCTGGATTGGAAAAAGCTTGAGGCTGTGTCCACGCGCCTGACAAACGAATTGAAGGAAGTGAACCGCGTGGTTTTTTGCCTTTTTCCTAAAAAAATTGAAAGCGTTGAATTGCTTAAATCACATTTGTCAAAAGAAAGGGTTTTGATGCTTCAGGAAGCCGACGCAATTTCAATGCAGGCAATTGCAAAGCATAAGTTGATGCAAAAAATCTGGCAGTTCCCGATTGTAATGCTTCCGGTAAAAATCAATGATATTGGGGAGGGCATTGTTTTGCGGCCAGTGCAAAGCCGTGAGGCAATGACTGCAAAGTTTGCGGTGCTGCCAAAAAGTGTTTTGCAGGAAATCGTGGAAAAAACAAAAAAATTGAAAGGAATAGGTTCCGTATTTTTTGACGTCACCCACAAGCCGCCGGCGACAATTGAGTGGGAATGAGGGGAATAGTAACGCGGATGCGACAATTCCCAAAATTCAATTTTCAATTAGCTTAAAATCACTTTTATTTGCAATTATTCTGAAATAGTTTGCCGTTTGGTCTATTGCGGTCTTTCCACATTTGCATTCGATGAAAGTCCCTTTAAGGTCGCCTTCAATAACATCACTGCATTTCACACATTTTACTTTTTGCCCCATGGAACTATAAGACAACAATAGGCTTTTAAACTGTTCAATATTAATGAACATATGTTCACTAATGCTAAACAGTGGTTTTTATGCAGATGCTACAAACATTGATTGATTCACAGGCAAAGGCGAGGCTTTTGGAAAAAATGCTTGAAAGGCCGGGGGCATCATTCTCTGTGTCAGGGTTTGGGAGGCTTGCTGACTTGTCCAAGGCGTCAGTTTCGAACATAGTTTCTGAATGGGAAAAGGCGGGGTTGGTGCTTTCAAAGCATGAGGGCAGGAACAAGATGGTTTACATGAATACCAAATATTACCTTCTCCCAGAGATGAAAAAGGTTTTTGAGAAAACAAGAGATTTCCAGAAACCTTTTGTAGAGAAGTTAAAGAGAATGTCCAGCCTAAAGAAAAAATCCGTGAAAGCGATAATTGTATTCGGTTCGAGGGCACGAAAAGACTTTAACCATTTTTCCGATTTGGATGTGCTTGTCGCATTGGAGGAAGACAATGGCAATATTTCGGAAATGGTCAGAGAAGAATTTGTCAAGGCAACTGGAAGGACAGGCATCAGGTTCTCGCCCATAATAATGGCAAAAAAAGAGCTAAAAGAGAGATGGAAAGAAAAAGATAATTTCCTAAAAAATATACTGGAAGAAGGAAAGGTTTTGAAAGGAGGGAAATGGATTGGGAGTATACAAGCAACACCTTGACCTGGCGAATGAACGCTACCAAACTGCACAGGAGCAATTTGAAGAGGAAAAATACCATACTGGAGCGCACCTCTTCATCAATGCTGCAATAAATTACCATAATGCAATCTGCCAGAAATACCTGAAACAAATACCAGGGCATAAACAGCATTCCGATACCAGCTATTTCGAAGACCTCAGAGGAACATTTGGCCCCGACTTCCAAAGATACAGGGACGCGTATGAATTCCTCATGTCCAACAAAAGCGAGGCGGATTACGGAAGAGAACTTTCGCTCAATACTGCAAAGCAGATCCAGCGCAGGGCAAAAACAATCAAGGAAATAGCCGAGCACCTCTTGTAAAACCATATACAATTTTAGGCACTACAACGAGTTTCTGAATTGGCAAAGCGGTGTTTTTAGTTAGACACTACACTTTATTGGCTTTTATTCCTCCGTCGTGCATGTTCGTGTCTGTGTTCGCTGTTATGGTAATGCTCATGAACATGGCTTAATGGGCCGTGGAAGTGCAAGTGAGAATGTTTTTCTTTTGCAATCAGCCAGACACCTATGACCATGAGGGCCACAGCAGGCAGCATGTTCCACTTTAATGCTTCGTTCAGAAAGATAATGGACAGCACAGCGCCAATGAAAGGTGCTGCACTAAAGAATGCGCCTGTCCTTGCAGCGCCCCAAATCTCAAGGGTTTTTATGAAAAGCACAAGGCTAAGCCCATAGCTTAAAGCGCCCATTAATACAGCAAAAAACAGGCTTGAATTTATCTGGGGCAACAGGCCCAATCCAATGCCTATTGCCAGATTAAAAGTTCCGGCAAACAGCCCCTTTATTTTTGCAATGTCAACAGCACCCTTGTTTGATATCTTTCTTGTAAAGTTGTTGTCAAGCCCCCAGCATGCCATTGCAAACATGACAAGAAAAAGGCCTGTAATGTCAAAGCTGCCTTGCGCTGAATCCCAGCTGACAAGGATGCCTGCAAGAGTCATGCAGAGCAGGGCAAACCAGAACCGTTTCCCTGAATATTCTTTGAAAATGAAGATTGCAAAAAGTGCTGTTGCCAGGCCTTCAAGGTTGAGGAGTATTGAAGTGGAAAAGCCTGAAAGCCTTGCAAGCCCGAACAGGAGTGAAACAGGCCCTAGAATTCCGCCCACAACCACAGCGCCCGCGAGCCACTTCAGGTCTGCCTTTTCAAGCCTGTTTTCATTGGCAGGTGTTTTTCTGAAAAAGCCGAGCACTTGGAGGCCGATAAATGCGCCAAGGTAAAGCAGCCCTGCCAGGATAATGGGGTTTATTTCAGCCACAAATGCCTTTGATATGGGTATGCTGATTCCGTAAAGCGCTGCCGAAAACAGAATGAGTAGCAGTGGCGACTTCGTTTTGTTCTGCATACGTGTATCTGCTGCAGAAGCATAATAATCTTAATGAAATATCATACAACAAAACAAATATATTTCGCGTTACACTATATAGCAATACTGATCCTGAAAAGGCGAATTATCTATTGTCGCGTTCGTATTGGGATTGAGTGGGAGTAAAATTGTAAATTATTTAAACACTATGCAGTAAATCCATTTATGGATATCATCAAGCTTGACAATCTTTCCAAAAAGTTCGGCGGCTTTTCTGCCGTTGATGGCATTTCTTTTTCCGTGGCAGAGGGCGAGATTTTTGGTTTTTTGGGGCCAAATGGCGCCGGAAAGAGCACGACCATTTCGATGCTTTCGACTTTGCTTGCTTCGACTTCGGGTGAGGCATCAGTCAATGGGTTTAACGTGAAAATTGGAAGTGGGTTGCTGGGCCTTGCTGTGAAGTTATTGGTTTTTTAAAATTAAAGGCTGTTTTTGGGAATAGCCTTATATTTTTTGGGCGGTTTATTTTATCTGATGCCTATTTTTGTGAAAAAGCTTGATGGTTCGCTTGAGCCGTATGATGAGGCAAAGCTTTGTAGGTCTCTTGAGAAGGCGGGCGCTTCAAGGCAGACAATTGGCGCTGTTTTGGAGAAATCTAAAAAGATTCTTTTTGATGGCATTGAAACAAGGAGGCTGTTTAATTTTGTCTTAAAGGAGTACCGGAACCTTGAGCCGGATTCTTCGCCAAAATATAACCTCAAGGCGGCAATTATGCATCTTGGAAAGGAGGGCTATTTGTTTGAAAAGTTTGTTTCAAAAATTTTTGAAAAAAAGGGGTACTTTGTGGAGCTCAACCGCGAGGTGGAGGGGCAGTTTGTTTCCCACGAAATTGACGTTTCTGCAGGGAAAGGAAAAGAAATGGTAATGGTTGAGTGCAAATATCACCGGAACCCGTGGCTTGGCTGCAACATCCAGACTGCCCTTTATGTTTATGCCCGTTTTCTTGACGTGCAAAGGCTGTTTAACAAGGCCATGCTTGTCACCAATACAAAGTTTTCCACACAGGTCGTGAAGTATTCGAAGGGGGTTGGGCTTGGCCTGATGGGGTGGCAGTGCCCTGGCGGTGACAGCCTTGAGTTCAACATTGAGCGCTTTCGGCTTTACCCTGTCACGATTCTTTACCAGTTGCCACAAAGAATCATTGACAAGTGCCTTGAAAATGAAATCATTTTGCTTTCAGACATGGCTTCTTTTTCAGCGGAAGAGCTTTCCTCTCTTTTGGGGTTAAGCAAAGGCAGGGCGCAGGAAATTTTGCAGCAGGCAAGCTTTTTGCTTTCGTGATTTTTTTTGCGGTGCGTGTTGTGAAAAGCGAGAATGAAATTTCGGTGCAAGAATTGAAAAAAATGCTTTCTGAAAAAAAGAAATTTTTGCTTTTGGATTGCCGGACCAAAGCAGAATTTGAAATTGCAAAAATTGGCGGCGCAAAGCTGGTTCCATTGGGCGAATTGCACGAAAAAATGAAGGAATTTGGCCAAAAAAAAGAAATTGTTGTTTTTTGCCACCACAGCGGGAGAAGCAAATTTGCGGCAGCGATTCTTTCGCGCGCGGGCTTTAAGGCAAGGTATTTGCTTGGCGGCATTGATGCGTGGAGCACAGAAATTGACCTGTCTGTCAACCGGTATTAGTCTTTTTCGCCAACCATTTCAAAGAGGCAGGTTTTGCCGCCCATCGCGGTGCATTGCACTTCTGCAATTGTGCACTGCTTGTTGAAGAGTATTTCGAATGCGCCTGCAAATATTGCGCTGAGTGCAATGCAGACTGGGCGTTCTGATTTTCTGTTGTGGCTTTCAAACGAGTTTTTTACTTCAATTGTCACTCTTCTGGCGACTTCGTTCCATTCAATGATTTTTGCAACCCCAAAACCGCGCTCTGGCAGCTGTTTTAGAAGCATTTCAGCGATGTCCTTGCGGCGGAACCTTGCAAAGGAAATCAAAAACATGTTGTATTTTTGGACTGTTTGTATTGTAAATTTTTTTATTGAGTCAAAAATTATTTTTTCGGCCTTTTCTTTTCCTATTTCAATAAATGCCTGCTCTAGGCTTGCCAGCTGCCCGCGCTGCAGGACTTCGCACGAAAAGCCCTCAAAATAGGTTTCGCCGTTGTTTTCATCAATCTTTACCAATAGCTGTTTCATCCGTTAAATCATGGAATAAGTGATTATTAATCGTTTCGAAACAAATTGCGGCAAAACTGCCATTTAAGCGAGTTTGACTATTTTTTTCCTTGCTCTTTTTGTTCAATCAGCTGTTTTTTTTTCTTTTTTGCAAAAGTTTTTATTTCGTTCTCTCTTTTCATCGCTGTCTTAAGCGACTTTGCCTTTTCAAAGTAAACCAGTTTTATCGGGCGGTGCGAGCGCGTGTACCTTCCGCCGTTTCCGTTGTTGTGGGCAGTGAGGCGTGCCTGCAGGTTTTTTGTGAAACCGCAGTAATAGCTTTTGCCGCGGCATTCAAGGAGGTAGACAAAATAGGGCATGCAAATATGTTGCTGTTTTTCTTATAAAAATGCTGGCTTTGGTAAGGCAAATTTGTTGCCGGAATTTGTCGGCGTTGCGTAGCCACTGCCATTGAGCGAAGCGAGATGGCACCAAAGCGCCAGCCAATTTTACGGTTGTTGCGAAGCAATTGCCATTCGAAGAATGGCATGAAAGCGTCAACTCATTTTGGGGTTGATGGACTCGTCGGTAATCGAACAACTTTTGCGTCAGTTGATATCGCATACGTTGAGGGATTTTCAATCCCTCATAAGTATTATTGTCCCATTGAAAATGGGACACGTACAAGGTGTCG
>CAYIER010000059.1:0-7124 GCA_964362395.1 uncultured archaeon | reverse complement strand
AAAGCCTCAAAAATCCATTAACACCAATTTTTTTAAAAATAGCTATTTTTAATGTTTTTGGTGTTAATATTTTTTATGTTTGTTTCAAAGCGCAGGGTTGGCAAAAGGCCTTATTTTTATTTGGAGGATAAGGTGAAAGGCAAAAGGCTGGCTTTTTTCCTTGGATTAAAAGAACAGGCGCCATCCAGTATTTTGGGTGCTTTTGATTCTTTGGTGCAGTCAAAGGCTTTGGAAAACCTGAAACACTCGCAAAAACGGTTCAAGGCAAATGTTTTTGGGTTAAGCGAGTTGCTTTCCCTTGAGCGCCTAAAAGTCGATTACGCGGTGTTGAAAAGTTTTTTTCCTATATCTTTTGAATCATTGAAAGAAGAGGACTTTGTGCGTTACGCGCAGGGAAGCGCATCAGTTGAAGGCAATTCGCTTAGTTTGCGGGAAGCGGCATTGGTTTTGCAAAAAGGCATTGCGGTTTCAGGAAAAAAACTTGGTGAAATCAAGGAAATTGAAAACATGCGCTTGGCAGCCAAAGTGTCTGCTGGTGTAAAGGAATTCAATGAAAAAAGCCTTCTAAAAATCCATTCAGCCATAATGGATGGCTTTGATGAAAAAAAACCAGGCCAATTTAGGGATGGCCCGATGTTTATCACTGGTTCAAAAATAAAGCCGCCACCGGCACAACAAGTTTCAGCTGAAATTAAAAAACTTTTCAGTTGGCTTGAAAAAAATTCAACTGCTATTCATTCGGTTGAGCTTGCCTGCGAATTCCACGCCCGCTTTGAGGAAATTCACCCTTTTTGGGATGGCAATGGGCGTGTGGGGCGGGAAGTGCTAAATTTAATGCTTCAAAAAAAAGGGTATCCGCGTGCAATAATTAACCTTGAAAACAGGCAAAGCTACATTGCATTGCTTGAAAGAGTGCAGTTGAACAAAGAGTACAACAAGTTTTCCAAATTCATTTTTTTGTGCCTTGAAAAAAGGGCGCAGGAAATTGAAAAAATACTGAAAGAAAACAAGCCACAGATACTAAAAAAGCTTTTAGAAAAAGTAAACTGACGCGGCTTTTTCAAATCCCCTGCAGCAGTATTCCAATTATGTATCCCGCGATTGCAGCTATTGCCCCGATTGCCGCCATTTCGAGGCCGTTTTTGAACCAGTTGCCGATAGTGTATTTTGCTTTCACAACTCCTGCGACAAAGAGTATTCCCACTGAAAATATTAGTGAAAGAATCATTCCGGTTTGTGTGTCCGTGAAAAAGAATGGCACTATTGGGAAAAATGAGCCGAAAAATGCTGCAATGCCGACTATCACTGCTGCCCTTTTTGGGTCTTTTTCTTCATAGGAACCCAAGTGAAGTTCGTCTGACATCATTACGTTTAGCCAGACTTTTTTGTCTGAAGTGATTATTTCAACGACCTTGTCAAGGTCTTTTCCTGTAAACCCTTTTTTTTCAAAAATTTCCCTGATTTCCTTTTTTTCAATGTCGGGGAACTGTTCTATTTCCATTATTTCCCGTTGTTTTTCAGACTCAAAGTATTGCTTTGCGGCTTTTTGGGAGGTGTACGCGACTGCTGCCATTGAAATGCTTTCCGCAAAGGTCACGGTTATTCCTGCAATGAGGACAATTCTTGCGTCGGTTGTTGCTGCCGCGACCCCGAGCACGAGTCCAAGCACGTTCACCACGCCGTCTTGTCCGCCAAGGATTATTTCTTCAATCAGGCTGCCGTGGTCTGAGCTGTTTTCGTGGTGGTGTGCCAGTGTTTTCATTAAGACCACTAAAATAAAATGGTTAATTGGTTTTAAACACTTTTGATTTTGCCTGTTGGAATTGGCAAGAATTAGCTTTTTTTACTGTTGATAAAAAAGAAAAAAAGAAAAAGAGAAGATTTAAGCGTTAATAGCTGTCGTCGTCGCTGTCGTCATCGCTGTCATTGTCGCTGTCGTCATCGCTGTCAGAGTCGTCGTCTTCCTGTATTTTGAATTCTTTCCATACATTCTGCATAAAGAGCCCCCGTGGGTTTAATTTTATTCATTGTTTCCAGCAACAACTATTTAAATCTATTTGACGCTTTTGGGCAAAAAAACCGCTTAATTAACTGTTTCGAGTTAAATAGTAACCTTTATATATTTGATTTGCACCAATAGGTATTGGTGGTTTGTTTGGTTAACCTGAAACTTGGGTTGCTTTTATTGGGTCTTATCGCAATTAGCCAGCAGGCTTTTGCGGGCTATTTTTACTACAATTATTCTTATAGCTACTCTTACCCAGTTTATCCTGCTTATTATGGGAATTATTACTCGTACTCTTATCCGGTTTATAATGATTTTTATGGCTACAATGCAATTTCTGCTTTGAGATATGACCCTTATGCCAGATACATTATTCCGGTGAACAGTTACGCTGTAGTTTATCCTTCAAATTATTATTACCCAAGCTATATTTACCCGGCATATTATGGGTGAATTTCCCAATTCTTTTTAGAATTCATTCACTATTATTCGCTGTAAATTTGTTACCGGCATAAACGTTTATGGGCAGGGAGAGATTCGAACTCTCGACCTCTGCCGTGTGAAGGCAGTATCCTAGCCGCTAGACCACCCGCCCAAATTCGTTTGTTTTTAATTGCCTGCCGCCACTTATTTTTTCCTCACGCTGTGGATAAAAAATATTTCGTTTGAGTAAATTTTGTCCTGGTCGGGAAATTCTATCACTTGAGTGTACATGTTGTCCCCGACTGGCTTTTCGTCAAGGAAAATCGAGCGGTTAACGATGAAGTCAATGCTGTATTTTTGCAGAATCGAATTGTCTTTTTCCTTGAGGTACCTGTAACTGTCGTTTATCATGTTTTCGTCTGCGTATTCCACTGCAAGGTCTGCTGATGCCTTTCTTTGGGCGACCAGAATAAATGGGTGGCCAAGGTATGGTTCAACTAGGAAGTTTGCGCCCTGCGACGTGTTCTGGTTTGCGTACAAAAAGGCGTCGGTTCCAAACGGGTGGAGCGGGTAAAAGCTCACCGAAACAACCCCCATTATGAAGAACATTATCCCAAACAGCACTGCCAAAGCGTATTCGGTGTAGCGCACTGAAAGGAACTGTGGCGGAAAAACGTGCGCAATAAGTATCGCAAGCACGATTGAATTCACGACGTTTATCCTGTAGGAAACAAACAGCTGTACGAACACAAAAAGCAAAAGCACCAAAAGCGCTTTTTTTGCAAACCCGTCAAGGCGTGCTTTCCTGAAATATAGCAGCGGCACGATGAATATTGCAATGAAAACAAAGATTGACAAAAAGTCCAGCAAAAATCCGTAAACAGGAATGCTCCAGAAGTACCCCCAGATTGCGGGTTTTGCCTGTGTTGGAATCCCTGTTTTAATGATTGTCGGCAAAAATAGCAGCGCCAGCAGCACTGTGCCGATTAGGGTTGCTTTTGCAAAGTTTTTTGCCTCTCTTTTCCAGTCAACGATTATGAGGCAGATTGCGGCAAACATGAGGAAAACCGGCGGCTGGATAAACCCGCCAAGCGCAATGAGCGCTCCGCTTGCGGCAAGTTTGTTTTTTTTCAGGAAATAAAGCGATGCAAACAAAAAGGATTCCGCAACCACGTGGCGGATATTGAACAGATAGTCTGAAAAAACAAATGTCCCCATGAGCAAAAGGATTGCTCCAAGGTAACTGTTTTTTTCCTTTATATTTATTGAGCGCATGAAAATAATTGCGGTGCAAATCAATGCTGCCTGCGAGAGGAGTGCGATTGCTTCAAAGCTCTGTTTTGTGGAAAGGCCAGAAAGCCAGCTTAAAGCGGCGTTGAGGAAAAAATAGCCTGAAACATAACCAAACGGTTTTGTTCCAAGGAAGCTGAACGGGTCAATTGCGGGGACATTTCCTTGCTGTGCAATTAGCTGTGACTGGCGCTCGTAAAAGCTTGTGAAAATGCTGTAATATGTCGGGGTCATGAAGTGGTAAAGCATTGCGGCAAAAAAGAGCACAAAAATCAGGGCGATTGCGAGTGGAGACAAGCCGTAAAGGAATTCCTTTAAGGAAATTTTTTTGGGTAAGTCGCCCGCTTTTTTGAGGTTTTTTGCAGACAAAACCGCAAGCAAAAGCGTGAGTGCTGCAAATGCAACCACAAAAATTTCCGCTGAATTTATTCCTGTGGTGTCAAGCGCAAGAAACAAAACAATTGTTACTGTAAAAAATGAAAGGATTGACAGCGCGATTCTTTCAAGAACCGGTTTGTTGAAAAAAACCAGTGAAAAGAAAACCGCCAGCTGGATGGCGATTATTGCAAACCCTGCTAAGGGGTTCATTTGGAATTGCTGTTGTTTTTGGATAGTTGCCGTTTTCGTTATTCCTTGGAATTTTACTTCCACATTGTTTTGCCCGCTTTCAAGGCTTAATTTTTCTGTTGAGGAAAAGTTTTCTCCTGAAAAATAAATTTTGTGGCCTATCTTTCCGTTCACAAAAATTTCAATCGGTTCGAATTCGTTGCCCTGGTTGCCTGAAACTTTTATTTCAATGCTTTCCCTGGCAGGTTTTACTTCCAGTTGCGCTGCCTTTTGGGAAATGCTGTCAAGCACTTCTGTGTGAAAAAAAACCGTCTGGTTCCGTATCTCGATTTTTATTGAATTTTCGCCATTTTGCAGAAAATTTGCACTGACACATTCATTGATTGTCTGGCTTTTTCCCACGTCGATTTGCTCGCTTTTCGTGGCTGAGTTTCCGGTGGAAACCGTGTAATCGGCAAAGAATTGTCTGCCCAGCGTTGATTTGACTGCAAGTTCAAAGCACGCGTCTTTTCCTTGCGCGATTTTTTTGTCAAATTTCACGAGTTCCAGTGCAAGAAGGTTCTCTTTTTGCGCTAGGCTCCCCCAGCCAAAAGTGGCAAAATAGCCCGCAAACAGCAAAAGGAAAATTATGCAAAAAACCGCCAGCGCATTGGTTAATTTCATTAATATATTTGGAAAGTTTAGGGTTTTAAAGGTTGTGAATCCTATTGCCTTAATCGCAGTCTTTTTAGCCTCATGTCTCTGGAGTGAATTTTTGCCAGCAATCCTTCCAAATATATTCTGGTGTTAAACATGTCTGCTAATTGTGGATTTAATTCTGGGTTTAAAGAATCAGCGCCTAACCTAAATGAACTTTTTAATTCCTTTGCATTTGCCCTGTGGAGCCTGCCAATTGCTGTTAAGTAATCTGCGGCATATTTTACTGAAGGGTCTAATTGTCTCCAATCAATTTTTATTTTTTTCAATTCTTTTCTTATATTTTCAAAATGGCGGGCGGTTTCATCAACAGGGAATTTTTCCTTTAAAGTATAAAACTCCTTCAGCGTATTTTGCCTTCTTAATTCCATTACAATCCTTCTAAGGGGCATTTTCATTGGTTTTCTTTCTTGTGGCATAATTGGCTTTTTTAGTCCTTGAACACGCTTGCGGTGTCCCCGCCGTCCCACGAATAGCGGGGCCGGATTTTTATGAGCCAGAGCTTTTCCGTGTTGTCGTCCAAAATCAGCGCGTATCCTTTTTCGCGCGGCATCTGTAAATAGTATTTGTCAAAGTCCTGGTGCATGTAGCTTGGGCGAAGCGCTGAGACTGCGGCAATGTCGGGCTGTGACGTCATGCGGTGGCTGATGAACAAATCGCACTGGCTGATTGCGTCAGGGTGCAGTTTGTTTGGCCTCTGCGTTGCCAAAAGCAGGCTTAAACCCGGCTGTCGCCCGACGCGTATCCATTCAAGCAGCGTGTTTAACGCAAGGCTGGATTCGTCGTTTGGCATGAACATGTGGGCCTCGTCAACCATGAGCCACACAATCGGCATCTCGCTTTCGCGCGGAAGCCCCTGCGTCAAGCGCACTTCTTCTTCTTTGCGGTAAAGCATCCTTTCCTCGAACAGTTTTTTTCCAAGTAGCCCCACGATGATGTCGCGTGCGCCCTCCATTCCAACCGCCTGCCTGTACGCGGAAACATCAATTATCGTAATTGAGCCGGGTTTTGCAAAGTCCTTTAGTTTGGTTCCTTCTTTTTCAAACAAGCCCCACGTTTCCGCGACCTTGAACCTGTTTGAAAGCGCCCTTTTTGTTTCCTCGGCCGCGTCCGCATTTTTTATTGCCGAAATGATTTCCTTTATCCCGTAAAGCGTCCCAAGCTTTTCCTTAACTTCTCCAATGGCATTTGTGAGCAGCACTCCTTCGGCGTCCTTCCATGTTAATTTGAACAGTGCCATCCATTCAAGCTCTTCCAGTTCGCTTGTCTTGATTGTGAACGCGTCGTCAACTGGGATTTCTTTTTCCTTGTAAAAATCGTACCTGCCCTTTGGCACAAGGACGCGCACATTTGTTTCCTGCGGTTTCAAATCCCATTCTTGCAGCTCTTTTTCCTCAAACTTGTTTTTGATTTTTAGCGTCCAGAAAATGCCGACAGTGTCAATCACGATTGCCGCGAGCCTTTTTTTTATGGCAAACGGCTGGCGCGCAAATTCTTCAATGAATACCGCCATGCTGTAACTTTTTCCGGCACCACGTTTGCCGCAAATCAGCACGACGTGTGGTTTTGCAACGTCGCAGAGCACTTTTCTTCCAAGGACAGGGTGCTGGCCTGTACTCATCACGACTTTTCCAATGTATGCCGTGGCTTCTTCCCCGTACTTTTCAATGTCGTAAAGCGACCTGCCGATTATTGAGGGTGCTTCCTGTGCGTCCTTTGCCATGCAGTAGACTTATTATTTTTCCTGTTTTTAAAAGTATCCTGCAGCATAATTTGGCATGGCTAAAAATGCGGCTCTTGCCCCAAAAAACCGCCTTAATCACCGGCGGCAGGTTTAAATACAAAATAAACGGTTTATTTTTAGGGAAAATTTTAACAAATTTTTTGGAGGTGTTTGTTTGGCACACAAGTCAATGAAGGAAATGCATTACAAGGAAGAGCACGAAGTAAAGCAAAGGTTTGGGCGCTTTCGTGACAACAAAAAATCAAGGGGCCACTAAGAGCTGTTAATCTAAAAGCTGCGGCAAGCTTTTTTTTGGGAAATGCAAAGTGCGCAAAAGACTGCTTCGCTTGGGTAATGCTTTGGCAGAGGGCAGTCTCTTTGGCTTTCTCTTTCAGGAAATATTTGAGTTATAGCAAGCGG
>CAYIER010000058.1:0-7152 GCA_964362395.1 uncultured archaeon | reverse complement strand
TGCGCGCACGCCGATTCTCCTGATTTTTGCCGCTGGGTTTTTTTTGAGGAATTCTTTTAGCAATGCAAGCGCTGTTTCTTCGAGTTCTGCCTTCGAATTGGTGAAAGCGTTCAGTGTTTTGCTTTTTGAATGCGTTTTCAGTTCGTTTGTGACTGCAATTATGCCTGTTGTTTTGAAAAACAATTTTTCTTTGTTCAGCTTTGCAGCGGTTTCTTTTGAGAGTTCTTTTATTGTCGGGGAAATTTCTTCGAATTTGCCGGAATCTTTTTTGAGTGTTGTAATGCGCGAAATTTGTTGCCGCTGCCAGTTTTCTTCTATTTCGCTTTCGTCAATTCCGAATGCTGCATTGTGCAGGTATTTGCCTTTGGCGTTTCCAAACGCTTTAATCAGATCCAATTTGCTGGCTTT
Source organism: uncultured archaeon (assembly GCA_964362395.1). Lineage (GTDB taxonomy): Archaea > Iainarchaeota > Iainarchaeia > Iainarchaeales > GW2011-AR10 > JACPKT01. Next base: position 6,744 of record CAYIER010000058.1, on the reverse strand, counting down.
TGCAAGTTCAGAAATTTTGAAAATTTGCATTGCGTTTAGCTGTTCTTTTGTTTTTGTGCCCACTCCAAGGATTTCTGAAACATCAAGCGGTGAAAGGAAATCTTTCACTTTCTTGGGCTCAATGATTGTCAGCCCGTCTGGCTTGTTTTGCCCGCAGGCAATTTTTGCAATCAGCTTGTTTGGCCCGATGCCGATTGAAAGCGTGAGCTTTTCTTTTTCAAAAACCATTTTTTTTATCTGCAGCGCGATTTGCCGTGCTTCTTCAAATTTTCCATGCGCTTTTTGCGTGACTTCAAGGTATGCCTCGTCAATGCTTGCCTGCTCGAACATGTCTGCGAATTTTGGCGCAATTTCCATTATTCGCCCAGACACTTCGCTGTAAAACCCAATTTTGACCGGCAAAAAAACGGTTTCCTGCGTTGCTTTTTTCTTTGCAAAGGCAATCGGCATGCCGGATTTTATCCCGATTTTTCGTGCCGCATAGTTTGCTGTGCTGACCGCGCCCGAATCGGCTGTGCGGCCGGAGTAAACGCACACAACCACCGGTTTTCCTTTAAGGCCCGGGTTTTGCGCTTCTTCAATTTGGGCAAAAAAATAGTCGAGGTCAAGGTGGATGATTATTCTTTGGTTCATTCAAAATTTGCTGGAAAAAGTTTTTTTAAATGGCTTTAAACTGTTGCCTTTATGATTGCCTTTTCTTTATGGGGAGTTGCTTTGCTTCCCTTTAATTCGTCGATTTCTTTCCTTAATTCGTTGATTTCGTGCTTTAATTCTTTTTTTGACGCCATTTCTGTTTCCGCTAGGTGGCGGATGTCTTTTTCTGCATTTTTGAGCTTGTCATAGACGTTTGCAAATTTTTTCACAAGCTCCTTGTTTGAGTACCTTATTATCAGGGCAATAATCACAAAAAAAATGAATAACAGGGCAAAACCGTAAATCATTGTTGTGTCCGTTAGCAATGGTTCCGCCAAAAAAATTTCCCCTCTTTTTTTTAAAATTTATGGTTTAATTTTTTTTTTGATTAAATTTTTTTAATTTAGCTTTTTTTTGTTCAAATTTTTTTGTTTTTTGTGAAGTCATTCAAAGTGCAGGATGTCGCCGCGCTTTACTGGCATTTCTAGCCCCTTTAATTTGAGTGCAACGTAATCGCCTTCAGCCGCTTCCATGACTATTGCGCCCTTTGATTCGATGCTTTCAATTGTTCCGCGGAAACCGCTGAGGTAAACTGTTTTTCCGGGAAAAATTGTTCCGCGAAGCAATTTTCCTGCCGAGCAGTTTCCGTGTTTTTTTATTTTGAATGTTTGCTGTACAAGGAATGATGCTGAAAATCCGCTTAATTTGACGCTTATTTCGCGTATCCGCAGCTTTGCCGGGTCCATTTCGTTTCTTTGTTTTTGGAACAAAAACTCCAACATGGCTTTTAACCCCCAAAATGTTTGCCTATGAAATGTTGAGCAAAAACTTAAAAAGGGTATGCAAATTTTTTTCAATGGAACAATTGCCCATTTTTTCTGCTGTTTTTTTCCACAACAAAGGTTTAAATATTTCTTTTGGCTTAACTGTTCTGATGATTGCTTCAAAAATTTTTTTCACAAAAGGGGTTGGTGTCCACAAGGAAAAGCTTGGCGCTTTTGAGGCAGCGCTTCGCGATGCAGGGATCCAAAAATTCAATCTTGTCCATGTCTCAAGCATTTTTCCGCCAAACTGCAAAATAATTTCAATGGAAAAGGGATTGTCTTACCTTAAGCCGGGTGAAATTGTCCACTGTGTCATGGCGCGCAATGAAACGAACGAGCCCAACAGGCTGATCAGTGCGGCAATAGGCTTGGCTGTTCCAAATGACAGGAGCGATTACGGTTACCTTTCAGAGCACCACGATTTTGGTTTGGTTGCAAAGAAGTCCGGCGATTATGCAGAGGACCTGGCCGCAACAATGCTTGCCTCGACGCTTGGAATCAACCTTGACCCGCAGACTGACTGGGATGAAAGAAAAAAAGAATACAAGGCAAGCGGCAAGATTTTTCGCACCTCAAACATAACGCAGTCAGCTGAAGGCAACAAGGACGGCCTGTGGACCACGGTCATTTCAGCGGCCGTGCTTGTGATGGAACCGCCAAAAGTAGAGTTTACTGATTAGGTTTCCGGCTGGGTTTTTGCCATTAAATAGAATTAAATATAACTTTGGGCATTAAATCTTTGCAAATTTGGTGGTTTTTGTGGATACGCATGCAATTGGGTTGTTTTTGATTGGGATTGCAGTTGGGTCTCTTTTGCCAAAGCTCCCTGAACCAATCAGCATTGCAAACCCGTTTGTTCCATTCGTTCTAATCGCCTTGGCAATTGTTTTGTTTGTGAAAAATTAATTTTGCTCTGCAATTCAAAACAATTAAAAGGCTTTTTTCAAACAACTTTTTTGTATGAAATTTTTGGTTCCTGTTTTGTGCCTTGTGCTGATTGCAGGGTGCGTTGCAAATGTGCCGCCGGCGGGAAACCAGCAGCAAGACCAGAATTTTTCAGGCGGCGCTGTTGACTCGAATTCTGTTTTGGGCACCAATGGCGCTTTGGGCAGTGGCTCAAATTCAATCAGCCTTGACCTTGACGCCAACAGGATTGTTTTCAATTTCAATGTTGACTTGAATTCGCCAAATCTTGACCGCAATGTGCTTGCGTCCGCATGCAATTCTTCGTGCAATGTCATTGACGCAAACACTTGGAAAGTGACAAAGGACCTCAATTTTGGGGTGTTTTTTTGCACGTGCACAAAAACAATCTGCTATGGTCGCAAGGAAACCGCCACGCAGATAATAAATTATTGCCGCGATGACTCTGTTGCGTTGTGGTTTATGGAAAAGCCCAAGGAATAAAAACGAATTTTTTTTGTTGAAAATAGGCAATGCGGATTTTTGTTTGCTGTGAACAAAGTAAGCAATTGCCGCCGTAGGTGGCATATATGCCGGCAGCTTGCACCCAAAGGGTGGACGTGACGGCTATGAGGATTGGGGGGATTTGAACAGCCTTTTGGGAAAAGGCCGGCGAAAACCATGTTGTTGTGTCTTCCTGCAGGGGAAACAGGTCTGCGTTGCTTGTGCCCGTAAGGGTATCAACTGGCGCAAAAGTTGATGGGAATGGGAGGATTTGAACCCCCGCCGCAGCGTCGTTCGCAGCCAAAAGGCGGCAAATTTATGTCCCGTTGCTTGCCCTGTGTATGGGCAACGGGGCGACGTTTGGATTGCCAACCAATAAATTGGCATTGAATAAAATTAATTGTTCTTTTGCCAATTTATTGCAAATCCTTTCGCTGACCCGAACGCTGTATCCTGCCAGGCTAGACTACATCCCCTTTGTATTTGTATTTAACATGAAACTATTTTTTAAATTAGTTAATCTATTGTTTATCTGATGCCTTCAAAGCCCAAAAGCACAATTTCGAACCATTTTTTAACTTTTGTTGGAAGGGTGCCTCTTGAGCGGTCTTTAAATAGAAAAATGAGCAGGCACGGCAATTTGGTGATGAGTCAGCGGAAGCCATTTTTGCCTGTTGAATTAAAGGCTATTGCCCAGTCTATTGAAAGGCATAGGTTAAAAATTAATCAATTGTCAAAAAAGCCAAAGCCGCCAAAGTCTCTGAGTATTTGGAAAAGCCGTGCAGAAATTTTGCAAAAAATGCATAATCTTGGTTCTAGGCCTCAGGCCATGCATTTGGTTGCAGGATTGGCTTTTGAGCACGGATTAAGCAAGGAAAAAATGGTTCCTGTAATTAATGCTTTTAGAAATGCAAATGACCGGGCAAATGGGGCATTATTTGAGGGTTCTTTGGGAGTGCCTTCTTATGCTGCAAGGTTGGATTTGTTTTCAAAAATTTCTGGCCTTCTTTTTGAAATGCCAAGAACAATGAATGCCCATCAAATTGCTTCTGCCTTGAAATTAGATTACAAAAAACCGACTATTTATAGTGCAATTACGAGTGCATTGGGTGTGTTGGATTTAATGGGTTTAACAAGAAAACTTCCGCGGGATAAAAACAGGAATTATAGGTGGGTTCATGTTGTGTATAGGTTTAGTCCGCTGACCATTCCAAAACAAAATTTGGATTGGAAAATTTTGCAAAGGCTGCGTTTGGGTGAACAAAAAGTTACTGATTTGTGTTTGCCAAACAAACTTCCTGGTGGAACAAAAATTGGGTCAAAAGATGGTTTGGCAACTGGTGGTTCAATTGCAGGCAGTTTTTTAAGAATGCAAAAGGCTGGATTAGTTTCTACTTTTGGGAATGCAAATTCTCACCGCGCACGATTGACTGATTATGCGGCAGAATTATTGCAAGAGCAGGATAAATTGAATTATCTTCACCCAAAATTGAGAATTGCCATGCTTGGTTTGGCTCGCCAGCCAGGTGAGCTGCTTCCAAGGCAGCAAAAAATGTTAAATCGAATCCTTAGGTGGGTTAAAATTCACATGGAACTTTCAAAAGTAAGGGAAGAAATGGGTGCGGCTTCAGGCCGGCAAAGTGTTGGTTATATTGCAGCAGCAAGGAATTTACGTGAAAATGCCAGATATGTGCTTGCTGTTGCAAAGGGTTATCTTCCATGGCGTGGAATAAAAGAATCTAAATTAATAGATTTTTATTTGGGGCAATTAAAGAAAAAAAACCCAAAAGAGGCAGAATATTTTGGGCAATTTTTATCAAAAAAGTAAGAGTTGTTGTTTTTTGACAAAATTTGGGGATAAAGCTTAAATATTATTCTTGCCTGTATTTTTTGGTTTATAACATTTAAACTGTTGTAAATGGTCTTTTTCCGTGAGGTCTCTTGCGCGATTTTTTTCAAAAAATTTTTTTTCCCAAAAAAGTTTATATATCAGTGGCGCGCATATATTTTTCTGTTTTTAAATTTTTTTTGAGGGGTTTTTTGGTTGAAGCAAGAGTTGTTGGATGAGCTATCAAAGGGTTCGACTGAAGAGTTTTACACGCCGATTCCTGACGGCTATCGGGTCGGCAAAACAAAATTTGTCATCATTACCGGCTCAGTTATCAGTGGCATCGGGAAAGGAATTTTCACTGCTTCGCTTGGAAAACTGCTTGTTGACCGAAAAGTGAACGTTGCGCCGATAAAGGTCGAGGCATACCTAAACATTGATGCCGGCACGCTTAGCCCTTTTCGCCACGGCGAGGTTTTTGTGCTTGATGACGGCACGGAAACCGACATGGATCTTGGAGGGTACGAGCGTTTCCTTGACAAAACGCTCTGCGTTGACAATTTTACGACTTCGGGGCGAATTTATAGCCATATTCTTGCAAGGGAACGCGAGGGAAAGTACCTTGGCCGCGACGTGCAGTTCATTCCGCATGTGACTGGTGAAACAAAGCTGATTTTGCGCAACCTTGCGGTGAAATCAAAGGCGGACATTGTGCTTGTTGAAATCGGCGGGACAGTCGGGGACTATGAAAACATGTTTGCGATGGAGGCAATCCGCGAATTAATTTATGAGGATGGTGCGGAAAATGTGTGCGTTGTGAACCTCACTTATGTTTTGGAACCGTCTTCTTTGGGGGAATTCAAGAGCAAGGCTGCACAGCTTGGGATAAAGCGCATGATTGAGCTTGGAATCCAGCCAAACGTCATTGTCTGCCGGAGCGAGCGTCCGATTCCGGAAAAAATCAAGGAAAAAATCAGCATGAACGTGAACGTTCCGGTTAACCGTGTTTTTGGCGCACACGATGTTGAAAACATTTACGAGGTTCCGTTATTCATGCGGGAAACGGGCGTTGATTCGGCGATTCTTGATTTTCTTGGGTGGGGCAAAAAGTACCCGTCAAACGGGAATACTGGGTTAAAGGACTGGACAAAAAAGAACAGGATTGCTTCAAGCGAGGAGTTCACGGTTGCGATTGCGGGAAAATATACGGGCCTTGCTGATTCTTACATCAGCGTTTTGAAGGCACTTGAACACTCAAGCGCGCTTGTGAATGCAAAAATAAATGTGAAATGGATTGAAGCAACTGACATTGAAAAAAAGAAAATTTCTGTTGCAGAAGCAATGAAGGGGGTCAGCGGCCTCATTGTTCCGGGTGGATTTGGTGGGCGCGGTGTTGAGGGAAAAATTGAGTGCATTAGGTTTGCGCGCGAAAACAGGGTTCCCTATCTTGGCTTGTGCTTTGGTCTCCAGATGGCGGTAATAGAGTTTGCAAGGAACGTTTGCGGGTTTTTGGAAGCTAATTCAACAGAGATTGATTTGCGCACGCCAAACCCGGTGATTTGCATTTTGCCTGAGCAGGACGAAATTGAAAGCCTTGGGGCAACCATGAGGCTTGGGGGCTTTGATGTTTTGGTGAAAAAAGGCACGCTTGCGTTTTCGCTTTACGGCAAGGAAACAATCCGTGAAAGGTTCCGGCATCGCTTTAATGTTAACGTCAAGTTCATTGACGCGCTTGAAAAAAAAGGGATGGTTTTTTCTGGCCGCGCGCCGCAGAAAAAAATCATGCAGATAATGGAGTTGCCTAGCCACCCGTATTTTATCGGCTCACAATACCATCCTGAGTTCACTTCAAGGCCGCTTGCGCCAAACCCGCTTTACCTTGGCTTTGCAAAGGCGGCGCAGAAATTTTTTTGGGAAAGCAAAAAATAGCAAACAAATGCCTTTTCACTGGGCGTTAAAAAAATAGTTTATAGCAAAGAGCATAAATAATTGAACTCTTAATTGCTCTTTGCATATGGCAAACTGCCATAAAATGTTCAAAAATATAAGCAG
>CAYIER010000057.1:0-7246 GCA_964362395.1 uncultured archaeon | reverse complement strand
AAAAAATACTGGTTTGGCTGCCCAAAAATGCCAACCCAGCAGTTTCGTTTTCTGAAGCATTCTTGTTTTCTGACGCGAAACCAGAACGGTTAAATAGTTTCAAATGATTACCTGTATATGGAAACGCCTTGGGGCGCACCGCGGCTTGGGCAAGCAGCAGTTGAAAAGCCCCCCTTAATAGCCCGGCTGGAACAGGAGCTGGTCATTTCCGGCTACTCTACGCGCACAATCAAAATGTACACCCTTTACGGCAAAGAATTCTTGGTTTTTGCAAAAAAACCGGCAGAGGAAATCAAAAGGGAGGATGTCGTGGCATTCTTGGCGCATTTAAAAACGGATAAGAATTGCTCTAATGCGACTGTCTCGTTGGTGCATGCAGCGCTCCGCTTTTTGTTCCACGGAGTTTTGAAAATCAAAATAATGGATGAAATAAAGTCTCCAAAAAAAGAGAAAAAAATCCCGGATGTCCTCACAAAAGATGAAGTGCGCGCATTGATTAAGGCGACAAAGAAAGGGCGCAACAGGCTGCTTGTTGAATTCATGTATTCAAGCGGGGTGCGTGTGAGTGAAGTGGTGAAAATGCAGACCAACCACCTTTACCTGAAAGAAAAAACAGCAATTGTGAAGACAGGAAAAGGAAACAAGGACCGCATGATTATCCTGTCAAAAAATTGGGTGAAAAACATCAAGAAGTACCTTTCAAAAAGAAAAATACAAAGCGGGCATTTGTTTTGTAAAAAAAACGGGACGCCTATTTCGGCTGACACCATCCAGAGGCTCATTAAAAAATCCGCAAAAAAAGCAGGGATATCAAAGCACACCACACCGCACACGCTACGCCACAGTTTTGCAACGCACTTGCTTGATGCAGGGGAAAGCATAAGAAAAATACAGGAATTGCTTGGCCACACCTCGCTGAACACGACACAAATTTACACACACACAAGCATTGAGCAGCTGAAAAAAGTTGTTTCGCCGCTTGACAGGATGTGACAAGGGGCACCATACTTCCGGTAATAGTACAATTATTTTTGGCAGGTTTTGTTGTCATTTTAAGGCAAAAAAAGGCACAAAAAAATTATGTAGTCAGGCATTTTGTGTGAAATTTTAGCGACTTTTTAAAAATATGGAGAAAAACCATTATGTATAACTTTGAATTAGGGGTGGGTTTTTGTTTGTTTTTAGATAGTAAAAGTTTATATATAACCTCACATATACTAAATAATAGTTGTGAATTTTATGGCTGTAAGAATTTCAAAGCTTTTTGGAATGGATATTTACACTACTGATGGCGAGTATAAAGGAAAGGTTTTTGACCTTATAATAAACCTTGAAAAGGGCAAAATCGAGACAATTACAACAGAGCCGTTAAAGCCAAAAACAAAACAGGATGCAAAAAGGATTCTGAGTGAAAAGAGCATTCCTTATAAGAAAGTCAGGTCTGCAAAAGACATTCTTGTCGTAGATATGAATGCGCAAGTGGATGCGCCAAAAATTGACATACAATCAACCCAGTCAACAGGTTCACGCTATACGCCAAGCCACAAATATACGCACACAAGAACTGGGCGGGTTTCTGCTGACCAATTAAGGTACAAGTACTGATTCTTAAATTTTTTTATTTTTTCGGTAAATTTTAATTTTCCGCTTGTTTAATTTTTAACTGGAACCCTTGTTTTTGTTTTCTATTTTGGCTAATTTTTTTAACAATTTTCAGGGAAAAAATTGTTTATTGCGTGTTTCCTTGGTTTGGTTTAAATATTTTACTCAAATATATACTTATACATAAACATTTTTTGTGTTTGTAGTAATCGTTATTAGTGGAAGTGTGGGGGGTTGTTGGGTGGCGAGTGGTTTTTTCATTCAATATAAATTCATTACGCCGAAAAGCACTAAACGTTCCTCGTATACTTATCAAAAGCTTTTTCGTGCCCTTTATGGGTATACTCAGAATGTCACAAAAGCAAATGGCAAAACCTATCGCTATCGCCGCAATGGGGTGTTGTCTTCAACCGCGTATATTCGGCCGGGTAAAAATTGTGTAATTATCCCGAATTCTGCCTTTAATTCGTTAACCACTTTTTTTAAAACCGGGAAGAATCCCACTCATTTTTGGGAGGAAAAAGGGGATTGGAAGGCGGTTTATTATATGGATGAAAAAAACCTTAAAGAAGAGGATGTGTTAAAGGCGCTTGATGATTTTTTGGACCGAACTTTTTTGTCAAAAGAGGCGGGGGAAAGCCAGAGCATCCAAACAGAAATTTCTGGTGTATTGGTGAAACTAAAATCGAACACAAGTGTGGAGCGGCCATACCTTGCAGCTTTATTGGCTGAAGGGGAAAAAATAATTTCAAATCAGTGGTTTAAAGAGTGTTATTCAAAATCTGAAAAATTAACTGCGTTTTTCAATAATTTTAAATATTTAAAATCGTCTATTTAACTGCTTTATTGCCTGTTTTTGCTTGCAATTACTGTGGTAATTGTTGTATTTTTTTGTTTTGGCTCCTCTATCTTGATGAGTAATTCTTTTTTTCGCCAGTGTTTTTTTCCGCCAAACCCTGTTGTTTCAAGCAGATTGCAGTCAACAAGTGTTTTGATATATGGGTAAAGGCTTCTTTCATTCTGGTATTTTGCCCCAAACAGTTCTTTTATCCTTCTTAGGATCTCATCCATTGAAACCCACTCCTCGAAGCCTAATACATTGCATATGTGGAATGCCTGGCTGTGTGTGGTAAAAGAAATATAATCCCAGAGGCTGTGTATCTTTTCCATGACTGCTTGTTCTGTATAAATAGAATCAGCCGGAACTGATGCATTTGCAGGTGCTGTGAATACATTTTTTAAAAAATGTTTTAAATAATAAAAAATGCCCATGATAATATATTTTATCTTAAGTTATTAAAATAATTATGGTAATTACTTAGTGAAAATATTGTAATGTGTTAACATCATAGTAATTACTGGTAATTTTACGTTGATTGTCAATAAATTATTATTTTTTTGGTGATTTTTCGCATATTTTTGTGACTATTTACAAAAAAGTGAGTTTTTGGTTATTTGTTTTTTAGTGTGATTTTTTTTATTGGGGTTAAATTTTTTGAAAGTGATGGGTGGGGTTTAGGAATTTTTTGATTATTTGGTTTTTTTAGGGTGGGTGTCAAAAGTGAGGTGGTTCATTGTGTTGTTTTTTCATTCAAACTGGTTTCTTTGATTTGTGGGTAAAAGTGTGGGTCTATATTTTGGAAAAACGTGTTTGTGGGTAGGTGGGGGTTGCTTGTTTTTTTTACAAGGGCTTAAGAATCAGTTTAATTTTGTTTTTAGAATTTTAGTGATAGCGGGGGAAGGATTTGAACCTTCGACCTTCGGGTTTCTCAATTGCAATTTTATGGTTAATTTGTATTAACATTTTATTATTTTTTATGTTTTTGTTAAATTGACTTCATTTTCCTATTTGCATTTTATGAGCCCGACGGGCACTCCTGGCTGCCCCACCCCGCTTTTTCGACTAATTTTATTCAAAAAAAGCCGCAATTTGCCTTATTTTGCTTTTTTGATTTGCTTATGTGCTTTAATTTATATTATTTAGTCTCTATTGCGTTCTTTTTTTAATCAAATGTGTTTTTTGACTTTTTTTGCCTGTTTTTTTGGTTGGCGCTATACTCTTTTATATGTCCGGGATATTGAGTTAAATCGTCATTTTTTTTAGCTCTTCCAGCTCTGATTCAAGGGTTTCTTTCTGTTTTTTGATTTCTTTGAGGTTCTTTTTGTTGTCTATTGTGTTCATTGTTGTGCCGCATTCTGGGCACCGGAACTGGTATTCTGTGGCTATTTCAAACGGAAATGTGCTGCATTTCTTTTTGCAGGTGAAAAATACATAAGTTGCCTCGTATTCTATTCTTTTGTCAAGCTTTGCTATTGCTTCCAGTTGCTGTTCCAGTATCAATTCTGCTATTCTTTTGGTTTTTATTTCCCAGGTATATGAGTACCATCCTGTTTTGTTGTTTCGTTTCTTCTGGTAAACAGCTATTCCTCTGTAGTGCAGGCGGTTTAGGGCTGTGCGTATTTCTGTTATTTTTACTTTTAAATGTTTTTCTATTTCTTCATCTGTCACTGGACGGTTTTTCTTTTCACATATCTTGACGAGGGTGACTGCGTCTTTGCCCCCGACTGAACTAAGAAATTCCTGCGCCAGAAGGAAGTTGGCTATTTTTTTCATGGCCATATTGTTTTTTCACCCCGTTTGCCTTAAAACACCCTTTCCTTTTTCTTTGGGTGAAATTGCGATTTTGCTGTTTTTGAATTCTTTTGACAAGAATTTTCCTTCAAATAGCCGGTCAAGGAAAACCGCAAGTGCTGCGATTTCGGAGTGTGGCTGGAGTGTTATTGAAATGTTTAAGTCGGCTGTGTCGTAAACTGCGCGCTCAACTTTTTGCGAGCCGATTACTATTAATAGTTTTTTGTTTTTCTGTATTTGCTTCATTTTTTTTGTGACAGGCACACCGTACATTGTCAGGTGGATTATTTTAAAACCTTCACTGCGGTATTTTTCTATTTCGCGCCGCCATTGGTCAGTAAAACTCACTTGGAACGAGCCGCCCCAGTGTTTTGATATTTTTTCGGCTCTTTTTGCCAGTGCCGGGTCCTCTGCTCCGCAAATAATGATTTTTTTTGCTCCAAATGCCCGTGCCACTAGTGCGCAGTGGCTTGTTACGCGGAAATCCCTTGCAATCCTGTGGCCGTACCTGAGGACAATTGTTTCCTGCATTTTTTAATTTGCGTCCTTTCAGTTTTTAACAATTGTCTTGTAGGATTTATTTGATTGAAATGCTTGATGTCCGTGAGGTTCGGGAAAATTCGGCGCGCTTTGAGGCGGACTTGGAAAAGCGCAAGCAGCCGGAAAAAGTTGTATGGTTAAAAGATCTTGTGGAAAAAGACCGAGAGTACCGTGAAGTTTTGTCAGAGATTGAATTGCTTCGCGGAAAGCGCAATGGAATTACTAAAGAGATTGAAAAATTAAAGGCTGCAAGGAAGCCGTTTCAGTCAAAGATTGGGCAGGCAAAGAAAATTCCAATGGAAATTAAGTCGCTTGAAGCGCAACTTTTGGGGTTGAGGGGAAAAATTGATTCTTATCTGTTTTCCTTGCCGAATCCTTTGCATGAAAGTGTTCCGGTTGGAAACAGTGATTTGGACAATCGGGTTGTGCGCTTTGGCGGAAAGCAAGCCAATCCGGGGTTTCCGCTGATGCATCACGGCGAGCTTGCTGCAAAGCTTGGCCAGGCGGATTTTGAGCGCGCGGCAAAGATTTCTGGTGCGGGTTTCTTTTTTCTCAAAAATGACCTTGCATTGCTTGATTTTGCCCTTATCCGGTTTGCCGTTGATGAATTGCTGAAGAAGGGCTTTGAGCTTACTTTGCCGCCTGTTTTGATGCACAAAAAGCAGTACGAGGGCGTGACCGACCTTGAGGCGTTTCGTGATGTGCTTTACAAGGTTGAGGGTGAGGACCTTTTTTTGATTGCAACAAGCGAGCACCCGATGGCTGCAATGTATTCTGGTGAAATTTTTGAGGAAACTTCGCTGCCAATCAGGCTGTGTGGTGTTTCGCCGTGCTTTAGGAAAGAGGTTGGGAAGCACGGCCTTGACGAGCGTGGATTGTTTCGTGTTCACCAGTTCAACAAGGTGGAGCAGTTTGTGTTTTGCCTGCCGGAGGAGAGTTGGGGGATTTTGGAGGAGCTTGTGAAGAATGCGGAGCATTTCCTTGACGCGCTGGGCGTGCACTATGTTGTCACCAATGTCTGCAGTGGTGATATCGGCGCCGTGGCCGCAAAAAAATATGACATCAATGCATGGAGCCCGCGCGAAAAAAAGTACATTGAGCTCATGTCTATTTCAAACTGCACCAATTACCAGTCGGTGGGCCTTGGGATAAAGTGCCGTAAAAAGGGCGGTGAAAAGGAATTTGTGCACACGCTTAACGGCACAATGGTTGCGACAAGCAGGGCAATGCGCATCCTTATTGAAAATAACCAGACAAAAGAGGGTGTTATTAAAATTCCGCAGGTGCTATGGCCTTACATGGGGGGTAAAAAGGAAATTGTTGCCCGCAAAGCGCTTTGAAAGATTTTTAACAATAAATGCGTTTAAATTGTTGGATGAACGCCTCGTTTTTTGAAAAATTTTTTTTGTCGCACCCTTCTGCGCTGATTTCTTTGGTGCTTGTTTTTGCGTTTCTTTTTTTGTCCAATTTTGGCGCATTTATCCCTGTGCAAAACCAGCAGGCGCTTTCATTTAACCTTTTTGAGCGGCCGCAGAATTTTTTCCTTTACCTTTTTGCGCATTCTGGTGTTGCCCACCTTGTTGCAAATGTTTTTTTGGTTTTTTTCCTTGGGTGGGTGGTTGAAGGGGCTGTTCCAAAAAAACACGTGTATGGGCTGTTTTTTGGCGTCGGGGCAATGTCCTTTGCCTTGTTCAATCTGGCAAGCCCTGGCACATTTGGGGTTGGGGCAAGCGGAGGCTCAATTGCACTGACTGCTGCTGCATTTGTGCTGTCGCCGAAAAAAAGCATTATTGCGCTCCTGTCTGTGCTGTTTTTTTCACTGCTGTTAATGGGGGGGTATAATATTATTCAGGGGATAGAAAAACAGAATTTGCAGGCTGCACAGTCCAGGGCGATGGCTGATTTGCAGCAGGCGGTTGAATCAAAAAATGCGCCCTTGAGTGCTGCAAAATTGAAGGAAGTTCAAGCAGTTTCTGCTGCCATTAAGGAAAAGGAATTGCAGGCGCAATATTCAAAAAATATTTCGGTTGCAAATGCCGTTCACCTTATTGCAGCAGTTCTTGCCATAGTTTATCTTTTTTTGTTCTGCAGGGGGCAGGCAGAGCGCTCGATGAAGGAACTGCTTGGTTTTATTCAAGGGAAGCATTTAAAACCCTTTTAATTGCAGTTTAATTGAGTGGGCCTGTAGCTCAGCCTGGTAGAGCAGTGGCCTTTTATCTTTTCTAGGCGTTTTCAAAAAAAGCGTTTACTGGTGAAAGGCTGCAAGCCACGTGTCGGGGGTTCAAATCCCTCCAGGCTCGCTTCACTTTTTAAATTTTTAATTCTTTCTTTTTTTGTGCCAAAAACTGGTTTTCCGCGGCGTGTTAGGCTGTATGAATTGCAGCCAGCCGAATTTAGAGAATATTTGGAGATTTTTTCAAGGGGTGGCGTGGGTTTTGCAACCCCGCCCAAAAGCGTGCCTGAAATGCTTGG
>CAYIER010000056.1:0-7459 GCA_964362395.1 uncultured archaeon | reverse complement strand
TATCACAAATCACAAGCGCAGGCACAAAAGATTCTTATTCAATAAAATTATCTGAAATTGATTTTGAGCAAGGAAGCTTACGCCAGGAAAGCAATGTGCGCCCAAATAAGCTTTTTACTGCAGACAGCTCGATTATCCTGCATAAAATCGGCTCAATTTCAGCAAAAAAACTTGACGAAATAATTGAAAAAATCTGCAAAATAATTAAGGAATGAAAAGTTTTTCACAATGGCCAAAATTTTTCATGCCACGTACGTGACATTTCCTTTGTCAAACCCGCCAACGAGTTTTATTTCGGGCTGTTTTTGCGGGAACCACCCGACGTTGGGGTAAGAGAATTCCGGCAAAAATCTTGTGATGTCGCGCGCAAGCTCTGTTGAAAGGTGTGATGTGCCAAAAACTTTCAAGCAGACTTTGTGCGCCCTCTGCCGTGTTTCTGCCTCGTCAAGGCAGCCAAGCGTGTGAATGTATTCGTGCAATAGCACGGTGAAAATGTAGGGCTTTAGCAGCTCTTTTCTTGTCTCCTGCAGGCGCTTTATCGGAAAGCTGTTTATGACAATCATGTTTGAAGGAAACGGGTAAAATGCACCCAAAAACTGCCGGCGGCTTCCGCCCAAGTCGGCAATTCCAAGGGTGAGGCCAGCCCGGCTTTTTCCTGCCACTGTTTCAACCGCTTCCTTTACGAGTTCAAAAATGTCGGCAAAATCAAGGCACTGCAAAAGACGGTTTTCAAAACTCTCAATGGAATACTTTTCAAGCACAATTAATATTGGGTGTGCGATATGTTTAAGTTTGTTGCGGCAAAATTTTTCCCGCCTATTTTCCTTTCCTTGTCCAGTGGAACTGTGCGACAAAATCGCCAAAGAAGCGTTTCTTTTTTGGCGCAAGCATGCCCTCGCTTACCGATTTTACGTCTTCAATCGTGTAAAATGCGTCCGGCTCGATTGATTTTACAATGCCAAGGAATTCTTTTACATCATTTCTTTCAATCACGGCAAAAATGAATTTCACTTCTCCCTTGAAGCCCTCGGCGTTAATTGAAGTGATTTTGTGGTTGTGCAGTTTCAATTGCCCAATCACTTGCGGCGCATTGTTTTTTGCAACCACCTGTATGAGGACTTTTCCAAGCGAGAGCCTTTCCTCAATCCACATGCCGACAAATGTCCCAGAGGCAAAGCCAAGTGCGTAAGCCAAAAGGATTGCAGGGTGGTTTAGGTTGTTTATTATCCCGCTGATTGCAAAAAGCCACACTGATATTTCAAAAAAACCAATAATCGGGGCAGCGTATTTGTGCCCCTTTGAAATGAAAATAAACTTTAATGTCCCAAGCGAAACATCCGTGACGCGTGCAAGGAAAATAAACACCGGCAGCCACATGGAAAAAAATTCCGTGGAAAAAAACCACAAACCCATGAATTCATGACGCATCATGAATATTTAAGCGTAACCTGAATGGTTTTCAGGAAATGCCAGCCAAACTGGCCGCGCCGTAGCCGGCACTAAGCAGCCCAACTGAGACTGACAGCCAGAAATAGAATTTTTGGCTTTGCATCCTGATTTGCGGCAAGGAAAACGCAGCGGAAAAAGCAACCATTCCAAGGACAACCCCGACGCTAAAAACCCCTACTCCAAACAATATGCCGCCAATGCTTGTTATCCCAAGCGACGCGGTGAACAATAGCAATAGCTCGTCGTTGCCTGCAAGGCCATGGATTACCCCTATTCCAAGCATGTGCCTGTGCTCGTGGCGGTGTTCCTGCCAAACCGCGTGCACGTTTTTTTTCAAATGCAAGTGCCAGTGCGAGTGATTGCTTTCGCCGTGTCCGTGCGCGTGGCGGTGAAACTGCATTGCGTCCAGCAGGCTCCAAAGCCCAAGCGCCACAAGCATCACTCCGGCAATTTTTTCAAAATGAACCAGTACACCGCCCAAAAGTGATTCGCGGAAAAAAAACAATAGCAAAGTGATTATTGTTGCAGTAGCCATGTGCCCAATTGCCCAGCTTGCGCCAATACGCATTGCAGAAAAAAGGGTGCGTGGCTTTCGAAGAATTGTTGAAACAGCAATCAGGTGGTCTGCGTCAAAACTGTGCTTCAAGCCCAAAATTAGTGCCAGAAAGCCAAATGATAAAAATTCAAATAGCATCCTTTTGCCCAAAAAAACTGTTTCAAAAATTTTTAGCCATTTTTGTAGTAATCTATCCTGTTAAAACAGTAAGCGTTGAGTTTTTGGCTAGAAATCAATTGGCAGGCAGCTTTTTCCTGGCCTTCTGAAAGCGCAGTGCTGAAATCCACGACATAGTTGTACAGGCAGGCATCGGCTGCAGGAACATCAGCCAGTATTTCTTTAAGGTAAATGGTGCCAGTGCCTGCACTTGCGCAAACACCAAGGTTATCCGATTTTTTTGCAAGGTTTTTCAGGCAGTCCACCAAAAAATCGGGGTCAGAAATCTGCTGGCAGAATTCCACCTGTGTCTGTGCAGTGACCTGAAGGATATAATTGTCATTATAGCAGGAGCGGTAAGCGCGCCCCTGTGCGTCAACCGGGTTCCTTTCTGCCTGAAAGTTTTTCAATTCAAGAGCCCAAGCACACTTGTCCACTGGTATTACAACTGGTTGCGCTGGCGGCTCAGTGCCGGCAGTTTCAGGCGGCGCAACTGGCGGCGCAACTGGCTCTGGCGGCTGCGCATTTGGAGGATTGCCAAAATTTGGCTCCTGCACGCACCCAAAAATCAGGAAAAAAGACAATGCCAGAGCAAAAACCAAAAAAATTTTCATTAAAACCCAATTTATAAATGATGAAAATAATTATAAACCGTTTATGCGGGTTTTTTGTTATGAATGAACTGTTAAAAATCATTAAAGACAACATGATTATCCGAAGATTCATTTTAATGAATTCTTTTGACGGCGCCCTCACATCTTTGGGCCTGATTATTGCAATGCACAGCACGGGCATTTTTGACGTCAAGCTGATACTTGTTTCCTCAATCGGAGTAATTTTTGCGACAGGAATCAGCGGCTTTTGGGGCGGTTACCTTGTTGAAAAGGCCGAAAGAAAACACGAACTAAGTGAAATTAAAAAAATCCACCCAAAAGAAGACCTGGCTGGCAGAAAAAACGAATTCAAAAAAATAACCCTGCTAGTGGCTTTGGCAAACAGTTTTGGCTCCACAATAACCGGCTTGGTCACGGTGAGCCCTTTCTTTCTTGCAGCCCTGAAAATCATTTCAATCAGCGAAGCATACAATTTTTCATTCATCCTGGTTGCGCTGATTTTAATCACAATCGGGGGCGCGACTGCAATCATTGCACGCGAAAGCAGGTTACTGCACGCGGCAACAGCTGTCCTTGCAGGCCTGATGGTGGGGCTGATTGTTTATTTATTCGAACTGCTCAAGTTTGCCTGAGCCTGCTGCATTGGCACAGCCACCAGCTTTTTTGAGGCAAAAAAGAAAAACAGCAAAAAATAAAGCCAGATTGCCGCCGCTAGCCCGATGAAAGCAAAAAAATGGTTTAACCCGTAAAGGAAGCCGCCAAAAAGCGGCCCGATTGCCTGCCCGGCAGCGCTAAAAGACGAATTCAACCCCAAAACAGCGCCCCTTTTTCCGGAAACTTTTTTTGTAATCAAGGCATTAACTGACGGAAAAACCATTGCATTTCCTGCAACAAAAACCGCGAGCGGAAACAAAAGCGAAACCCAGTCATGGGTAAAAGACAAGAGGAAAAAACCGGCACCCGACAAAAGGAGGCCGGCACTGATGAGCTTTATCTCGCCAAACCGGTTCACAAGGCCCCCGCCCGCAAACTGCATGAACATTATGAGGATGCCAATGTAAGTGAAAACCAACCCGATTTGTGCGGAAGTAAAACCCATTTTTTCGCTCGTGTACAATGCAAGGGTCGCGTCAATTCCGCCAATCATAAAAGTAATCATTGCTGAAGAAAGGAAAAGAAACAGCATCGGAGAAGAAAGGTGCGAAAGCAGTGAAACTTCCTGCCTGCCCAAATCCCTGCTTTCCTCTTTTTCCTTTGGCTCCTTTAAATTGAAAAACACAGCGCAAAAATTTATCGCTGAAAAGAGTGCTGAAAGCAAAAAGGCATCGCGCACAAAAATTGCCGCCGCAAGGCCGCCAAACGCAGGGCCAAAAATGAAGCCAAGCGAAAAAGTCATCCCCATAAGCCCCATTGCCTTTCCCCTCTGAGCCTCTGTTGTGAAATCAGAAAGCAAAGAAAGGCAGGTCGGAAAAATGCTTGCGGCAAACAGGCCCTCAAGGGCCCTTGCAAACAAAGCAACGGCAAAAGAATCCGCAAAAGCCAAAATGATGTAAGAAACTGCAAAACCAGCTGTTCCAATCAGCAAAACTTTTTTCCTCCCATGCCTGTCCCCGAGTTTTCCAAACAATGGGGAAAAAATCAGCTGCATCAGCGCAAAAACCGCGGTGAGAACCCCAAGTTCAAACGGCTTTGCGCCAAGCGAAAGCGCATAAAACGGGAGCAGCGGCAAAATGACCCCAAAACCAAAGGCTGCCATGAAAAGCGTGAAAAGAACCGGCTTGATGCCGGGAACTGAAAGGATTTCCTTAAAAGACATGAAAAAATCGCCGAAAAAAACGTTCAAATATTGGTCATGCGATGCGTTTAAAAAAACGGCTGGCTCCGTTTATACCCTTACGGGCACAGGCACGCCAGATGTGTCCCGTCTTTGACGGGACAATAATATGCCAAACAATCATATATTGCAAAAAAAACGGCGTTTTGCAAAAAAAAGAAAACCCGCCTATTTCCGCAAATTGGTTACAAATATTAAATATAACCCCATATTTATTTGGGGGCAATTGTGGGATTGAATAAGTCTGCTCAGGCAAAGTTCGGGTTTTATTTCACCATTATCATCGTGCTGTTACTTGCATTCGCTGCAGCCCAAGAACAGCAGGCGGACCAAAATTCGCCTCAAACAGGGCAACCGACCCAACAACAAGAAAACCAGCCACCGCAAGAACAGCCAACTGTCCCGCCAGAAGTGCCCCAGGAACCGCCCCCACTTGAACCGGCCACTCCTGATTTAAACTTGCCAACCATGCCGCAGGAACCGGCCCCGCAAATTGAATTGCCGTCAATAAAAATCATTTCACCCATATTTGGTGAAACAGTAAGCGGCACGGGCCTCATAATAATCGCCACAGAGCCAAAGGAAAAAATCACAAGCGCCTTTTTTGAAGCAGGCGGCATAAAAAAAGACTTGTCAACCGAAAACAATTTCTCCAGCGATTTCAACTCCCAACAGCTTGCAGACGGAAACTACGATGTGAAGGCAACTGCGTGCATCGGCGAAAACTGCCAAAGCGAAGCCGTCCCAATAACCGTGTCAAACCAGCAAAACCCCCCGCAGGAAGGGCCGCCGACAGTGCAGCAGGATTTTGTTTTTTTGTCCGGCTCAAACATTTTTTCGGCCCTCACAATTTTTGACTCAAACAACGGCATTGCCGCATCCGGCACGGAAAACGTGAAAGTTTTGGCTGGAACATACAATGTGCAAATTGATTTTCCACAATCACTGGCCTCAAAAATTACCCTTGCAAATGCAGCCATCAATTCAGACATGAACGTCACAGAAATCAAAGCCATTTTGGACCTGAATTCAATCAGTGTGCCCGACAAAAACTTTGAATGGCTCGATTTCACCACAATCAAGACAAACGCGCCGTTTGACTCCGGACAGATTTCATTTTCCCCAACCGGAAAACAGGATGCATTGTTTTCCTGCAGTGACTGGGACTTTGCTGGAAATAAGTGCAGCAGGGAGTTTGAAAAATTTTTGGGCGTATCGCAGTCAACAGTCGAAGAACCCCTGCCCTCGCAAAACGCGGCATTCGGGTTTGCACGCCAGCTGCAAATAGAAATCGTGCCGGACATTAACTCTGACGCGTTTGACAGCAATTCGCTGAAAGTAAAGCAAAAAAAATCCGGCAAAAGGCTCTTGAAGCTCTCAAAAGAAAAAATAAATTTTTCCGCAAACGACAAGCCCACAATCGACATTGAAATCACTGATGAAAACGGGTCAAGAACCGATTCGGACTTCAACGCGTTCCTTGTTTTCCCAGACGGTTCACAAGAACAAATCGGCCCAGAAAACATTGAATGGCTTGGCGGCGGCCAGTACAGGATAAAAGCCAAAATGCCCCGAAGCTTTAAGGCAGGCACTTACCAGATAAAGGCAGCCATTCCATCAGAAAACGGGCCGATTGAGGAAACACAGTCATTTGAATGGGGCCTCCTTGCAGTGAACACCCGGAAAAGCATTTACCGGCCAGGCGAAACAATTGGTTTTGAAATTGTTGTCCTTGACCGGGAATCGTTTGGCGTCCCGGCAGCAGAAGTCACGCTGGCAATAAAAAACCCAAGCGGCTCGCAAGAAGTGCTTTCAACGCTAAACGGCACAATCACTGAAACTAACACAAATGGCATATACATTGCAAGCACTACCGCCAAAGAAGAGGGCGTGCAGAGGGTTTTTGTAAAAGCCACTGCCACAGGGATTGACACTTTGGTTGAAACAACTTTTGAGGTCAGGCAAATTTTTGATTTTGACATTGAAAGGACAACGCCGACAAAAATTGACCCCGCAAACCAGCCAACAACAGTCCAGTTAAAAATAACGCCGCTTGACGGCTCAAAAAAGGCAGACATAAGGGAATTTGTGCCAAAAGAATTTGAAATCACCCCAAAAAAAATGGTTGCAATAAAAAATAATGGGAGTGATGGCCCTGAAATAAAATTATTGGATGCCCCCGGTGCAATGGTTTTCGAAACTGAAGATGAAAAAATCATTGAGTGGAAAAATGTAAAGTTTGATGAAAGCAATGCTGCAGAATTAGAGTATTCATATATTGTCCCTGACAAAAAACCATGGCTATACAACATCGGCCCGATAGAAATTTCAACCGGCAAAAACGAGGCCTTTTTTGAGGCAAGAAGCTGGATGATTGCAGTTGACGCAAACCCCGCACAAAGATTTTTTTTCAGAAGTTACGCCGATTTCAATGCAACAGAACCCATGCCAAATGCATCTGCTTCAGGCGACACGTTTGCAAGCAACACGTGGGGCAGTTTTGGAATGAATGATGCCGCCCCCACCACCGCCCAGACAGGTACGAGCAGGGCAAACAGTAGTTTAAACACTGGCGCCCTTGTCAATGTGGCAGTGGCATCCTTTATTTCCCCGCCGCTTGTTCCGCAAACAATCAGTGCAGGGACATGGGTGGCTGCAGGCTTCTTTAAGGAGAGTGCTGCAAATGATGACCTGAACATGAGGGTGGCAATTTATGGGTGGGCAGATTCAAACGACAACCGGTCAGTGATGGTTGTTTCACAAACGACCATGGACATAGAATTTGGGACAAGCACGGCTTTGAGAATGGGTTCTGCAAGCGGAATAACCATTACTTATCAGCGAAGAGAC
>CAYIER010000055.1:0-7741 GCA_964362395.1 uncultured archaeon | reverse complement strand
GCAAGCGGGACAAATTCACCGCCGGAATTTGCCGACGGTTGACACGCCAGACGTGCCCTGCCTGTCGGCGGGATGGTAATATTTATTCTAAATCAATTCTTTTTGTAAAAATGCATGGAAGTCCCGTGTTCGAAGAACGGGACAAAAGTGTCGCGTGATTTCGCACGCGAAAGAAATCATTTTAAAGGGATTGAACTTTCTTTTAACGGTTCAAAATGAAGCCGTTTATTGAATTTGTTGAGTACAAGGAAAAGCCGCTAAAGGGGTATACTTTGATTGAAGGCTTTCCCGGCATGGGCCTTGTCGGGACAATTGCCGCAAAGTACATTGTGGAAAAGCTTCACTTTGACCATTTTGGGTACATTACTTCAGACATTTTTCTTCCAGTAATCAGGATTCACAAGGGGATTCCTGTCCAGCCTTCCCGGATTTATGTGAGCCCGGAAAAAAAGATTGCAATACTTATT
This sequence comes from uncultured archaeon, assembly GCA_964362395.1. Classification (GTDB taxonomy): domain Archaea; phylum Iainarchaeota; class Iainarchaeia; order Iainarchaeales; family GW2011-AR10; genus JACPKT01. The sequence continues at coordinate 7,274 of CAYIER010000055.1, read as the reverse complement.
TCAGAGCAGGTCATTCCAAAAAAGCATGTGAACGCGATGGCGCGTGCAACGGTTGACTGGATAAAGAAAAAGCAGTTTGCGCGCGTGATTTCTTTGAGCGGGATTAATACAAATGAAAAGAACATTGATTCAGTTATTTACGGGATTGCCGCAAACAAGGGGTCATTGAAACTGCTGCAGGGGCATGGTTTGCAGATAATTCAGGACGGGATAACTACCGGCGTTACCGCCATGATGCTGTTAGAGTTAAAGCGCACAAACATTGAGGCAGTTTCTTTGCTTGGAAACGTGCAGTTGGGTGCTGATTACCATGCCGCGGCAGAGGTGTTAAAGAAACTGGCGGAAATCCTTGAATTGAAAATTGACATCGAGCCGTTGCTTGTTGAGGCAAAGCAGCTTGAAAAAGATATAATTAACCAGCTGCAGAACGTGAAGGAAACAAAGGACTCTGTTGAAAAATTCGAGAGCCCGGCGTCGATGTACGCATAATTTGACCTATTTTGACAAAAAAACTTTGAAAACTGATTTTGCAGCCAAAAAATTATTTAACCACTTGTGCTCTTTCTTTAACTGAAAATGAACGCAAAACTAATCATTTTTGGCGCCATCGTGGCGGTTGCCTTAGGGATTGTTTTTTTGTCGTTGCAGCCGCCTGTGAATGATGCCGGCCAAAAGTTTGTTTTCGACCCGAATTCGGGCGACGAGTTCAACCCGGTTGACATTTCAAACCCGGCAGGCGCCAGTGCGGACCTTTCAACCGATTTGCCGGATTTCACTAAAGCCACGACTTCGGCCGACTGCGACAAGCAGTCTGGTGCATTCCGTGAAGAATGTTATTCAAACCTTGCGAAGATAAAAAACGACGCATCGTACTGCAACAGCATCAGCAAGGAAAATTACGAATTGGCTGACAATTGTTTTTACAATTTGGCGGTGACAGAAAAACAAACCGGGCTTTGTTTTCAGATGGCTTACGGGGCGGCTGACTGTTTGACAGAAATTGCGCTTGCAACAAATGACCCGGCTGCGTGTGAGCAGGCCAGTTTTGAAAAAGACATGTGCCTAAAGGCATTGAAGGAAAACGATTATGCTTTGTGCAGAAACCTTGGATGGAACAGGCTGAATTGCGTTGAAGCGATTGACAATAAGGATGCTTCTTTTTGCAACAGCATTTACAATTCCGCAGATTCGTGCTTTGAACAGCTTGGAATTCAGGCAAAAAACCCCGGGTACTGCAAAAAAATTTTCGGGAATTCCGATTCGTGCTATTATGAAATTGCCTTGGCGACAAACAATGCAAACCTCTGCGAACTTGTGAAGGAAACCCGCGACCAGTGCATTGCATGGGTGGCATTCAACACAAACGACAAGGCTCTCTGCGAGCGGGCAGGCACAGAGCGCCAAAGCTGTCTTGACGACGTGGCGTGAAAGGTTTTTAAAGGAAAAAAGCGTTTGATTCATTATGAAGGCAATGCGAAGGCCGCGGGCAATAATCGGGGGCACGCCAGAGAGCCCTTTTTATCTTGCAAGGCGAAAAATTCGGCCTTTGGGTGGTTTTTCGCCGGGGTTGCGTGAATATGGGAAGCCTGAGCTGCGAAAGTGGCAGGATATTCCAAAAGAGCGTGAAAAATATTTTCATGTTGATTTTAAGGGTTTTGGGATAGGGGGCAGCAAGGATGCAATGCTGATTTTGAGGGATTTATTAAGCAATGCTGGCCGCGGTGAACAAGCGCATGGCCATGAAGGGCACGAAGGCCACGGGAGTGAAGCCAGCCGCAATGGTTCTCACGGGCATTTGCCAACTATGAGGCCAGAGGTGCTGAAACGGATTGCATTGGCAAAGGCAAAGGCAGAAGAAGTCCAAATGATTGTTGATAAAATGAATCATTCAAGGGCAATAGTTAACCTTGGAGAGATTTGGAACCCCGGAAGAAAACCTGGATTCAAAACGGTTTCATTGGGTGCTACGAGGGAATTTTTGTCGGCACTGGTTTTTGGGCGGGGTGGCAGACAATTTGACAAGGTTAGTGGGCCTGCTTACAAGATAACCAGGCCAAACTTTTTTGGAAAAATCCCCGGAATGCAGGGCAATGTGGGGCCGGCCATTGATTCAAGCATCAGGGATTCCTTGAATGCGCTTACTTTTTTTTACAGGAGGGCAAATTTAAAAATCAGTGATGCAGTAAGGCAAGAGCATGCACTGGACTTGGAGAAATTAAAAACTGTGATGGCTGAATTGAACCGTGTTTCACGAAAAATTTTGCCCCACGACATTGAACTATACAATGAGGCATATAGAAATTACTGGAGTAACAGGGTAGCAAGAGCACGCACACCACATGCCCACTAATTAATTATTTTTTTCCTATTTTTTTGCGCGTAACTGTACTGGCTCGTGTCAGCACAAATGCTGCGACTAATCCTGCAACAAACAGCAACAGCGCCCAGTTATTTTCGGGCACTGATGGCAGGTTCAAAAAGCCGCCTTTGTTGTCGCCAAGCTGCAGGTTGAGCACATTGCCTGCAGCGTTTGATGTAGTGGTATTGTTTGGCCCGACTTTTGTGGAGATTCCGTCCTTGAATGCTTCAATGAGCGGCAATAGTTGCCCGTTTTCTGCGTACCATTGGCCGGTGGTCGGGTCATAGTAGAAGGAACCGTTTTTTCCCTGCGCGGAAGTGAGTGTTTCTGGCGCTTTGCCGTCGAATGCAACCTGTGGTACGCCGTTTGGCGCGCCAAAGTCCAGAGTGTGTGTTTTGCCGTCGTTTGTTGTGAATGCAATCCCGTTTGGGGTCTGGCTTGCTTTTCCGGCAAAGTCTTCGGTTTTTCCGGTTTCTTTGTCAAGGACTTTTAGGTGGTCCTGGCAGATGCCGGCTGCGTCTTTTTCAGAGTACAGGACGTATCTTTTTGTGGGGGTTTCAAATATCTGGAACGGCCCCATTTTTTGCAGGGAAGTGTTGAACTTGCTGGCTTTGTCCTGCAAATAGCTGCTGTCTGGGTTTGCGATTGCGGACAAGTCAATTGCGGGTTCGGCACAGCCATTTTCTGGGTTGATGCTTGTTGTTAACTTTGGCTTTATGCCCTCCACGTCGTTTTGGTTGAGCACGCCGTCCTCGTGGTGCCGGAGCCACACAGCATAGCATCCGTCGGGGCGCATTATCATTTGCCCGTTTTCAAACTGGATTGCCTTGATTATTCCGGTGTCAGTGACCCCGTCGTTTGAGTGTGAGAGTGTTGTGCTTTTGTCGTTTTGAATCCTAAGTGACGCGGTTGCGCCTGTCGCGATTTTTCTTGGGATTCCTTCAGCGATTATCTGGTCGCCTTGGAAAGAAATATTTGGGTGCGTGACCGTTGCAACGGATTTTACAAGCCCAAAAGCGCTTGAGAGGTCGTTGTCCACTGAAAGCGGCAGGCCTGTTTGCGACATGACTGCGCCTGAAATGCAGCGCTGTATTTCGGGGTCACGGATTGCTGCAACGCCGTTTGCGGAAATTTCTATTCCAACTGTCTTTGACGGCTCAATGCACATCGTGTTTAGGCGGCGGGGGATTTCTTCTGCTGGAATTTTTGAGTTGAGTGCCGATAGGCGCACTGCGTCGGGGTTGGTTACAATCGGCTCGCCGTTTTTTAACAGCTGCCCTTTTTGGTAATCAATGTCAATGTTGTTTCCGCTGAATTTGTCTTCCACTTTTTCGTGGCCAATTGTGCGGTATTCGCCGGCTAGTTTTTCGCATCTGGGGCCGCACCAGATGTAGAACAGCTTGACTCCCTTGAATTGTGCAGAGGTTGTGCCCTTCACCTGCAGGTTTGCCTGAACGATGCGGGTCTCTTCTTGTCCGGCAATGAGCTTGTTTATTTCGTCGCCCATGCCTGCGAGCTTGTCTTTTGTGATGCTGTTCTGGTCAGTGCCTGAAAGCGCGCCGGTCAGCGCCGTTTTGAATTTGTCAACAAGGTTTGAGACTTTTTCCGTGGACTTCTCGACTTTGGTTCCCTGTTGGCTGGTTGTTCCCTCTTTTTTTGCCGCCAAAAAGTAGTGGATGAAGTACCCTTCTTCTGCGTCAACGCAGTCCTGCAGTTTTGGAGCGTAAAGCATCTGGACTGCAAATGAACTGAATACGCCTGGCCAAAAGAATGTGGCGTAGGCAAGGGATTGGACTCCGCCAAGGACTGCCGCGATTTTCTGGTCTTTTGGAAGGCCTTCTGCAAGGCCAAGTGTGAGGTAGGGCGTGAGCTTGTCGATTGTTGAATAACCCGGAAGCGAAAGGATTGCTTCCTTGCAGGTTTCATTTTTTTGCTCCAAGTCTGGGTTTGTGTCGGTGGGCTTTGACTGGTTTTGCGATGCCTCAAAAAGGTCAATTTTTCCGCCCTCTATGTCGCCTGATTTTCCTTCAAGGTTTGTCTTGTGTGCAAAGGCGATAAGGGTCTGGCCTTTTTCCCTGTTTGCCGTGCTTTGCGTGTCTTCTAAAATGTACGAGCTGAGTGTGGTGTTTTTTGTGACAAAGAATGGGCGAAATGTCTGGAATTGCTTGTCTGTTTCAATTTTCATCGAGCAGTTGTCGCATTGCGCGGGGCCGGTGAGGTAAAACGCAATGTTTTCGGTTTCGTTGCGCAGTTCTTTGCCGGTTATTTTGTCAAAGAGTTTTCTTGTCGGCTCGAATTTGTCTGAAACTTCGTCCAAAACCTGTTTCCAGGGGAGCTTGTTTAGCACTTGGACAAAAATGTCGCCTTGGTCGCTGCCTGCATTTGCAAAAAAGTCAACGTAGGCGTAATCGTAAATTGCCTGCGTGCCGTGCTTTATCAAAACATAGCTCCATGTGTCAGGCAATTGGTAAAAAGAAATGTCTTCAATGCCTGCACCTTTTTTTGCCCACCAGTAGCCGAAAGGATACGCTGTCCACTTTATTCCGCCGCGTATCGAAAAATATGAGCGGATGAGTTCGTCTTCTTGTGCCATGAGCTTGTCTAGTGCGTTCCAGTACCGTCGCGACACCCAGTTTTTTTCCTTGAGTGTGTCAAGCATTTGTTCAACGTTTCCGACAGATTTTGAAAAGTTTGGCCGCACTCTTCCGTTTGTCAGGCGGAGCGCAAATTCTTCTGGCGTTAATACTTGCGTTGGTTCCCAGTTTCCCGCAAACAGGTCAACGTTTCCTGTTGTCCTTGCCTTGATGAAGTCTCCTGACTGCGGGTTGACCTTCATGTATTCGCCGTTGTCAAGCTTTGCCCACAGGTCGTTTATTGTCCTGTCTTGGTGGCCCAGCGCAGCGTGTTCCATGTGGCCCGCAGTTTTTGCAGTGGTTGGGTTGAAGCCGTAAAGGACAAGGTTTCCTTTTCCATCGGTTTCGTATGCGCTCCTGTACAAGTATGCTTCGTTGTCAAAATTGGAAAAGTCACCAGAGTCAACGAATTTGTTCAAAATGATTCTGGAGTTCCTGTGCTCCTGGAACAGGTCAATTACTTCACCGGTGTTTACCTGCCGGACTCCTTTGTTGTATAGGCCGATGTTTGGGTGGCGGATGAACCAGTCCGGGCCATCCAGCCCAAGGTCGTCATCAAAATCCTCTACCAGTTTTCCAAATGACCGCCCATAATCAATCAATGACTTTTTGGCTTCCGGATGGTCGTAGGGGTTTGAAATTCCTTTCTTTAACAGGCCGTCAATTATTTCTTGGTATTTTTTCTCGGCTGTAAATACAGGTGCATTTGCGGCCCTTGTATATGTCCTCAAATCTTTCAGGACCCGGATCAGTTCGGCTTTTTTTTCAACCGTGTTAATTGAATCAAGGAAGCCGTCCTTTAGCTGTTGTTTGCCCCACCAGTCCTGGAATTCAAATGTTTTAATGAACGGGTAACCGGTTCCATCCGTCTTTCCGCCCATAAAATCCCCTGTAAACCACTGGCGCCAGCCATTCTTGTCAACACGCTGAATCATCCGGTTTAGCTTGAGGTCTCCAAGAAAAGAACCGGGGGATTCAAACGCAACTCGGAATTTGTCTGCAATGTTGTCGTAAACTCCCCGGAAAAAAGTGTTTCTTCGCCCAACCCAGTTGAATAGTTTTTTTGTGCGCCCCAAAAGGCTTGGCCCGAATGTTGTGGCAACCATTTCGCTGCTCATCCACTGGTTGAAGTACTTGTCAAACATTGAGTAAGTGCTGATGATGCAGTCCTCGCTAATGCAATTTGTGCCCATTTTTGCGTCAAAGTCTTTTGTCAGCATCGAGTTTGGTATGAGTTCTTTTTCAAGGCGCTGCGCGGTCTTGATTGATGCGCCGTCATCAACAGAAGTGAACAGGCCCGCGCCGATTATTTTCTGGTCGTCACCTGTTAGCGCAAGCGATTTTGAAGCAATTTTGTCCGTGCTATTGAACAAACCCTTGATTTTGTCGGCCGCGCCGTTGTAAATGTCTTTGAATGGCTTTGCGTCGGCAACGATTCCCGCGCCGTCGTTGCGCAGTTTGAGGTTTTTTCCGACCAAAAAGCAGTCGGTTGTGTTTGTGTCAGCGCATCGGCCGGCGCGCACAGTGTCGTCAAGCACTAGGCCAAACGCAAACGGGCCGGTGAGGTAAACGTTCATCCAGTTGCTGACTTCGTATGGCTTGATTTCCTTGTTTGGAAGCGTTGCCTTCGCTGACTGCTTTGGGTCGGATGGGTTTTCAAGAATCACATTGTTGTTTGAAAGTTCGTCGCGCTTTTCGTTGCCTAGCTGTATTTGCTTTGTCTTGTCTGGGTCGGCGTCACCAGAGAGCTCTTGGCCCAAAAAACCGTCGCGCACAAGGTTAAAAAGGTTGTTTGCTTCGCGGTCGGTTAAATTGTTTGGCATGCATGCCGCCCCAGGAAATGGGAGCTCTGTTGGCGCGGCAAAGTTTTTTTGCGCTTCGTCGGGCTTGATTGTTGTTGAATAAAGTGGCGCGCTGCCGGAATCAGGCGGTTGGGGGGGCTGGTTTGGTGATGGCGTTGAAATATCTGTTGCAACGGGAAGGTTTGGGAAAATTGGGGAAGGGGCTGTGGCGGGCGGATTTGGAATGGCTCCGGCAGGCGGCTGCGGTGGCGTTGCTGGCGGCATTGACTGTGCGTTAACCGGCACGAGGCTGGTCAAAAACATCAGGGAAACAATCAGGCTGAATAATTTTCTTGGAAAATTTTTGTCCGCCAAAGTCATGCTGGTAAAAAATAGGCGATTTCACTATATATACTTAATTATTATAAAAAGCAAAGCGAAATGGCGCCAATTTGCCGCCCGGTTTTGTGGGCGTTGCGAAGCAGGTGCCACTAAAGTGGT
>CAYIER010000054.1:0-7821 GCA_964362395.1 uncultured archaeon | reverse complement strand
TTTAAAAAAGACTGCAAATAAAAACAGGTTAAAAATAAAAAAATTTCAAACAATAAGCTATATCGAAACAAGTGATTCAATAAAAAAATGGTTGCCTGGTTTTTTATTTAAATTATTAACATGGTACAAAAACATTTCAATGAAATTCCCATTTCTGCAATTTTCGCGATGTATTATGGAATTTGAAAAACAATAAGCAAAAAAAGCTGTTGCGGTCACTTCTTCTTAAGGAAAAAGATGTTTTTGTTGTGTGTGTCAAGCAATAACAGTTTGTTGAACAGAATTTTCAGCGGGTTCTTGAAAAAGTGAAACGGGACAACCTGCATCTCAAAGCCATAGTGGTCAGCATACCACTGCATTGCCATAACAGTGTATGGCCTAAGGTGCGTGGGCTCGTCCCAAAACAACGATATCTGGTATAAATTGTTTATGTTTGGCGTGGAAATGACAAAATACCCGCCCTTGTCCAGGTTTTTTGAAACGTACGAAAAATAATCCTTTACCAGTGGTTCAGGCAGGTGCTCTATCACGTCGCACATGAAAACGTGGTCAAATTTTTTGGCCGGCCATTTGTCGTTTTTTTCCACCCCAAAACAGTTAATTTTTGGGTTCATGCCCTTTATTTTTTTTAACAAATAGCCGTCGCCGTAACCGATGTCAAGGACACTTTTTGCGGCTGAAATGTTGATTCTTTGAAGCAAAAAATCGTGCAAGTCCTTGTTGTATTCCGCCATATACCTATTGTGGAACCAAAAGCAATATAATAATTGATTGAGCAATTATGCATTAATACTTGATTTTTAAAAGTGTGCACTCAATGGACGTTTCCGTAATTATTCCGGCTTTTAATTCAAAGGACCGCATTGGCGAATGCGTCAAATCTGTTTTAAAGCAGGATTTCAAAAACTTTGAAATCATAGTGGTAAATGACGGCTCAAATGATTCCACGGCTGAAACAGCAAAAAAGGCTGGCGCAAAAGTTTTTTCAAAAATGAACCAGGGCCCGGCCATTGCTCGGAATTTCGGCGCCCAAAAGGCAACTGGGAAAATACTCGTATTTATGGATGATGACTGCATTGCAGAAAAAAACTGGCTATTTGAAATGGTGAAGCCATTTGAAGACCCGGCAGTTGCGGGAGTGCAGGGTGCCTACAAGACAAGGCAAACAGAATTGTGCGCGAGGTTTTCACAGATTGAAATAGAGGACAGGTATGACCGGATACAAAAAGCGAAAAAAATTGACTGGATCGGAAGCTATTCCGCCGCATATCGCAGGGATGTTTTTTTCGAATTCAACGGGTTTGATTCCTCTTTTCCTACTGCTTCAGGTGAGGACCCGGAGCTTTCCTTCAAAATTTCAAAGGAAGGGCACAAACTTGCATTTAACCCGGATGCGGTTGTATTCCACAGGCACGATTCAAGCTTTAAAGCATATTTTCGGAAAAAATTTTTCAGGGCATACTGGCGGATCCTGCTTTACAAAAAGCACCATGATAAAATCGTGAGCGATTCTTATACGCCACAGTCAATAAAATTACAGATAATGATTTTTGCGCTGATGCTTTTGGCGCCTTTTTGCGCGTTTATTTTTGGCACAGGAATTGCTTTCCTTGCAATGATTGAATTGCTTTTTTTCGCGCTGCTTTTTGCAGCAACGCTCCCGTTTACCGCAAAAGCCATGCGGAAAGATTTCGAAGTGGGGCTTGTTTCCCCGCCGGTTCTTATTGGAAGGTCAGTAGTGTTTTTGATTGGGCTTGTTGCCGGCACTTTGGCAGGAGTGTGGCGCAAGTGAAGGTGCTTCACGTCTCAAACCATTTCTGGCCGTGTATTGGCGGCATAGAAAAGGTCGTGGAGGACATCAGCGCAATCCTATGGCAAAAAGGGTACGGGTGCGAGGTCGTTTGCCTCAATAGGTGCCCAAAATCGTCAGAGGTTTTAAGCCAGAAAGACTCTTTTAAGGGGATGCAGATAGCAAGAATCCCTTTCCTTGACCTCAAATATTACAAGATTGCCCCTTCAGTGCTTGGAAAGGCAAAAGGGTTTGATGTTTTGCATGTGCACGGAATCGGCTTTTTTTCGGATTTTTTGATTCTTACAAAGCCACTGCACGGAAAGCCTGTTGTGGTGTCAACTTATGGCGGGATTTTCCACACAAAAAAGCTCGGACTCCTGAAATGGTTTTATTTTTACATCTGGAACAGGTTTTTGCTCAATTTTGCCGACAGCATAATTGCCATAAGCAAAAATGATTTTGAACTTTTCAGGAAAATCTCAAAAAAAGTCGTCCTTTGCGAAATAGGGGCATTATTTGAAAAGTTTGAAAACATTAAAGTAAAAACTGAAAAAAACACGTTTTTGTTTGTCGGAAGGTTTGCGCCAAACAAGCAAATTGAAAACCTCATAGAAGTATTTGAAAAAGTGATTAAAACAAGCAAAAGCACAAAGCTTTTTATCATTGGAAAAGACCAAGAGGGAAACAAGAAAAAGTTTGAGGAGATGGTTCTGGCAAAAGGGCTTGGAAAAAACGTTTTCATTGACAGCCCAGCAACCGGCAATGATTTCTTGGAGTATTTTTCCAAAGCGGAGTTTTTTGTTTCTGCCTCGGAATTTGAGTCGTTTGGGCTGAGCGGAGTGGAAGCAATGAGCATTGGAATGATACCAATTCTAAATGACATAGAATCATTCAGGAATTTTATTGTGCAGGGAAAAAACGGCTTTCTGCTGGATTACTCAAACCCTGACATTGCAGCAAAAAGAATATTGGAAATAATGGAAATCAAATCAAAAAAAAACATTTCAGAAGAGGCAAAAAAAACCGCGCTTTCATATTCTTGGGAAAACAAGTTTGCGGCGCTTGAAAAAATCTATCTTGATGCCGCAAAAAAAATTACCTGACTTTTTCCCGCCAATAGTCCAGATTGTCTCTGATTGTCCGGTCAAAATTTATCTTCGGCTTCCACCCAGTCTGCCTTGCGATTTTTTTGTTTGAGCCAAAAATTATTTTCAGGTCTGTTGGCCTGAATTTTTTTTTGTCCACTTTTACAGAGATTTTTACTTTTGCGCTGCATTTTATTTTTGAAAGAATTTCCTTCATTGCAATGCCCCTGCCAGAGCATACGTTATACGCTTCGCCGGCTTTCCCTTTTTTTAATGCAAGCCAGTATGCGCGGACAACGTCTCGGACGTCTGAAAAATCCCTCTGTGTGTTAAGGTTTCCAACCGACAAAAAGCGCTTTTCCCCCTTTTCAATGAGCGCAACCTGCTTTGACCAGTCGCTTAAAATGTAGTGTTCCTGCGATCTTGGGCCGGAATGATTGAATGCGCGCGTAATAAAGACTTTCAGGCCAAAGCTTTGGTGAAAATATTTTCCAAGAAACTCCATTTCTGCCTTGCTTTCCCCATAAGGCGTGAATGGGCAAAGCAAGCTTTGCTCGGTTACAGGCAACTCAGTTTTTTTCACTTTGCCATAAACTTCGCTTGAGCTTGCAAGATGGATTTTTGGGTCAGTGCCTGAATCATTTATGGCTTCAAGCAGGTTAAGCGTGCCAAGAACATTTGACCGAAACGTTTCATTTGGGCTTTTCCACGAGGCAGGAATGTTTGCCTGACCTGCAAGATGGAAGACAAAATCCGGCGCGATTTCCTGAATGGTTTTTTTCAGTTTCCGCTTGCCGGTAATGTCACAGGCAAAAAGTTTCACTCGGCTTTTTACCCCTAAGAGGTTCCCTAAATCTGAATCCCTGCTTTTGGTTATGCCAAAAATTTCCACCCCAGGCACTGTCGCAAGATAGTCTGCCAGATGCGAACCGGCAAAACCATTGATTCCAGTTACAAGCGTGCGGACCAAAAAAAAACACCACGGTTAATTTAAAAAAATTATTTTTTAAAAGGCCACTTTTGGCTGTTTTCATTAAACCAATCAATTGTTTTTTGCAGGCCATCTTTGAATGGTACCATTGGCTTCCAGCCCGTGAAGCGATTTATTTTTTTATAGTCGCCTATCAGCCTTTGGACGTCGAGTGGGCGAAACCTTTTTTTTTCGCTTTCAATTGAAACCTTTTTGTGCCCCATCAGCTCCGCAATAATTTCTGCAATTTCTTTTATTGTATGGTCTTTATTTGCTGCACAGTTGAAAACTTCCCCGACGGCCTTGTCCGATTTCATCAGCATAATTGAAGCACTCACGGCATCATCGACGAAAGTGAAGTCCCTGCTGGAAGTTGTGTTTCCAAGCTTTAAGGTGTTTGTTTTTGAAAACTGGCTGATTAGCTCCGGAATAATGTACGGGTGCGTTTCCCTTGGCCCAAATACGTTAAACTGCCTCTGGATTATTACAGGAAGTTCGTGCTCGTTGGAAAAAGTATAGCACAGCCGCTCTGCCGCAAGCTTGCTTACGGCATAAGTTGACAAAGGGTTAAGCGGGTGAGTTTCGTCCATAGGCACTTTTTGTGCACTCCCGTAAACCTCAGAAGAAGAAAAATACAAAAACCTGCCCACTCCGCTTTCTTTTGCGGCAAGCAACAGGTTCAGCGTCCCGTTTGCGTTTGTTTCAAAAAAATCCTTGGGGCGCCCATAACAGCTTGGAATGTATGGCTCAGCCGCGAGGTGAAAAATGGCGTCAACCCCGTGTTTTGAAAAAATTCCTGCAAGATTTTCATCAAGGATGTTTCCCTCGATTATTTCAATGTCATTTGCCACTTCTTCTAAAAGCCCTTTGCTGCCGCTTGAAAAATTGTCAAGCACAAATACGCCGGATTTTTCTTCCAATAGTTTGCGGACAAGCGTTGAGCCGATGAAACCGGCACCGCCGGTGACAAGAATGTTTTTGCCCTGAATGTTCAAGAAACCACTATTACAAATCAATAGCGCCTGATTTTATAAAATATTCTTTTTGGTACAAGGCTAAAAAACTGGTTTTTGCGGATTTGTTTAAATGAGTTTGTTCCAGAAATTTATTGAACAATTGTGCAGGCACAAAAAATGAAAGTTTTGCTCACAAATTATCACGGCATTTCTGCTGGCGGCTCCCAGCAAAGCACCCAGACAATTGCACAGGGATTGATAGAAGAAGGCATTGAGGCTGCAATTGCTTCAACGGGGCATTTTGATTTCAGGACGATTCATTTTGGCGGATTTCTTCCTTTGACTTTTTTCCAGAACACGCAATTAAAGGATTTTCTTTTTGGGCAGATTAAAAAAGAGGGCTTTGACCTGATCCATGCACAGGACCGCTTGACTTCGTTTGCCGCGGTTCTTGCTGCCAAAAAAGCAGGCATTCCTTGCATTGTGCATTTCCGGGATTACTGGTTTGCGTGCACCAAAAGCACCTGCCTAAGGCCTGACATGGCAGAATGCAGCTGTTCATTAAATGACATTGCCGCCTCAAACCCGCTTTATCGCGTGCCATGGGAGGCGTTAAAAATTGGCCTTATAAGAAAAAATCTTCATATGCTAAATGATTGCGGCAAAAAAATCGCGGTCAGCAAGGCAGTCCACAAAAAAATGCTCGAACAAGGCATTGGAGAAAACACCGCAATAATCCCAAACCCTGTAAACTTAAAGCAGTTTGTAGGCAGTGCAGATAAAACACTTTTTCCGAAATTTGAAGGAAAAAAAATCATTCTTTTTGCAGGACGGTTTTCGTACGAAAAGGGAATAAAAAACCTGATGAAAATTATAGAAAAAATGCAGGCAGAAAAAAAAGGTGCCGCTTTCGCGCTTGCAGGCGACGGGCCATTGAAAGCGTGGGCGGAACATTTTGCAAAAGAAAAAGGCCTCAAAAACACAGAATTTTTCGGGAACATTTCTTTTCAAAAACTGCTTGCGCTGTACAATGCCTGTGACATTGTTGTTTTCCCGTCTGTCTGGCAGGAACCGTTCGGGCGAGTTGCTGTTGAGGCAATGGCAGCAAAAAAGCCGGTCATTGCAAGCAATGTCGGCGGAATAACAGAAACCGTTGAGGACGGCAAAAATGGTTTTTTGATTTTGCCAAACGACATAAATGAATGGGTTAAAAAATGCGTTTTTTTACTTGAAAATGAAAAGACAGCAAAAGAGTTTGGAAAACACGGAAGAAAAAAAGCAGAAGCCGAGTTCGGCCAACAAGTTATCGCAAAAAAAATAATCAATGTTTACAAAGAGGCATTGTAATGTGCGGGATCTGCGGTTTTTTTGGTTTCAATGACAGTGCGCTGCTGAAAAGAATGACCATCTGCCTCACGCACAGAGGCCCAAACAACAAGGGATTTTTTGAGGACAAAAACGTCTCTTTGGGATTTCGGCGGCTTAGCATAATAGATCTGAGTGCTAAGGGAAACCAGCCGATTTTTAATGAAGACAAAAGTGTTGCAGCAATTTTTAACGGAGAAATTTACAACTTTTTGGAGCTAAAAAGCGAGCTTGAAAAAAAAGGCCACCGCTTTGAAGGCAATTCGGATGGCGAAACTATTGTCCACTTGTTTGAAGAATACAGGGAAAAGTTTGTTGAAAAACTCTCAGGAATGTTTGCGATTGCACTTTGGGATTCCAAAAGCAAAACCCTTTTCCTTGCCCGCGACAGGATGGGAAAAAAGCCGCTCTATTATTTCCAAAACGGCACAAAATTTTTGTTTGCGTCAGAAATAAAATCAATTTTTCAGTCAGCAGAAATCCAAAGAACTGTCAACTCAAATGCAATTGATTTTTTCCTGAGCATGCGTTGCATGCCGGGAAATGAGGCTTTTTTTGAAGGCATAAAAAAAGTCCTTCCAGGGGAAATTGTCGTTGTTTCAAATGCAGGCATCACAAAAAGCAAATTTTTTGAAATTAATATGGCGCAAAAAATATTTGGCGAACAAAAAGCCATTTCAGAATTTTCTGTGGCATTTGATAAATCAGTGAAGGATCGGCTTATCAGCGACGTTCCACTCGGGGTTTTTTTGAGCGGAGGTCTTGATTCAAGCGCAATTGTTGCGGTGATGAGCAAATATGCCGTTGAGCCTATCAAGACATTTACGGCAGGCTTTGGCACGGAAAATGACGAATTTGTTTTTGCAAAGCGCATAGCGGATAAGTTTGGCACAGACCATTCAGAGGTATTGGTTGATTTGGATGATTTTACAAAGTCTTTTCCACAAATAGTCTGGCACCTTGACGAGCCGGTTGCGGATCCGGCGATTTTTCCCACGTTTTTTGTGAGCGCGCTTGCAAAAAAGAGGGCAACCGTGGCATTGCTTGGGGAGGGAAGCGATGAACTGTTTGCAGGGTATTCCCGTTACACCAATTTCGGCGGCCTAAACCGGTTTTTGCCTCAAAGGCTAAAGGCAAAAATGTATTTTAACATGGATGTAGCTTTCCGGGGCAGCGAAAAAAACAAAGTTTATTCGGAAAAGCTCAAGGCGAAAAACAGTGGTTTGTTTGAAAAATTTTATGATAATTTTTTTTCGCAAAAAAGAGGCGAATTTGTCAACAGGGCGCTTGAGTTTGACATTTCGCATTCTTTGCCAAATTACCAGCTGATGCGTGTTGACAAGCTTTCCATGGCACACGGCCTTGAGGCGCGGGCGCCGTTTTTGTCACAGGACGTTGTCAGCGTGGCGGAAAAAACCGCGCTGTCGCTGAAAATTCGCGGTAGAACAGGAAAATTCATAGTAAGAAAGCATTTTCAGCAAATACTTCCAAAAGAAATGTTTTATGAAAAGAAAAGGATTTTTTCCGTGCCGATTCGCCAGTGGTTTGACACCGGGTTTGAGGAAATTGCAAAACAGCTGCTTGAAAAACGGCTTGTTGAGAAAAGAGGGCATTTTAATTATACATTTATTGAAAAGCTTTTTTCCAAAAGAA
>CAYIER010000053.1:0-7868 GCA_964362395.1 uncultured archaeon | reverse complement strand
TTTCATGGATTTCTCGCAGGCCATCGAACAGATAAGCGAAGCTGTCAACGCCAAAAAAATGCTGATGATTGTCGGCAACTGCTATGCTGAATACTGGGGGCGTGCCGCGTCAAAGCTTCCGAAAGGAAAGCGCCTTGTGATGATTAAGGGCGACAATTCTTTTGCAATCCACCAGAACCGCCTACTCCGCCCCGTGAATTACATGATGGGTGCAAAAATCCATTTTGAGGTGCTGGACAATGTTTTGCTGTTGTCTGCAAAAAAGAATTCGCCAAAAGAGGAAATAAAGGTTTTTTTTTATCGGGTTGACGATGTCCACGCGCATGCAATGGATTTGCCTGCGGACCTGCGGTTATTTGGCAGCGAGCGGGAATTGTCGGACCAATTGATGAACGACCTGTCCTTTATCGAGCCGGGGCTAAAGCCGTTGAAAAAAGAGGACGTTTTCCGCAAGGGAATAGTTGACATCATTGCGGAGGATGCGGAGCAAAACCTTGTTGTGATTGAGGTGAAGCGGCGCAAGGCGGATTTTGCCGCCGTGACCCAGCTAGAGCGCTACATGAGGCAGGTTGAAAAAATGAAGGGCAAAAAAACTCGCGGGTTATTGGTTGCCCCTGGCATAAACAAGGCAGCGCTTGAGTTGCTTGAAAATTACGGGCTTGAATTTTTCAAACTCGAGTTTGAAATTGGCAACCCGAGCGCAAAAATAAAGGGCGCCACAAAAAAGCAGCCGACCATTACTGAATATTTGTGAGTTACTCTGGTTGAATTGGCAGCAAATTCATTTTTTTTACTATGAGCCATGCGCCGGCTGCTGATACTATCGTGGATGCTACTAATAGTGTGATGTACCATCCTTCGTCTTGTGTGCCCAAGTTGAACACTGGGCTGCTCAATGCTGTTGCAATCGTGTTTGGGACAAGCAGTGCTGTGCCGATAATTGTCAGGTAGCTTACAAGGAGTGCGAGGCGGTTGTTGAATATCTGGAGCTGGTTGTTGTAAATTGTCTGCACTACTTCCAGGCCGCTTGCAAGGACTTCGCTTAAGTGCTCTGTCAGCCCGATCTGTGAGTTGACTTGGGTGACAATGAGGGTGAGTTTTTCGAGCAGTTTTTTGTCGTCAGTTATGAGGTCGGCGTCGCCGTATCGGAGCTCATTCAGTGCGTCAAGTGTTGCCCACTGGCCGGACAAATAAACCATCAGGGCGTGCTTCATGCCGTGTATTTCTTTTCCAATCTTGCTTCTTGGGGCATTCGGGTCGGCGAGGTATTCGCTTAGCTTGTCGCCTTGTTCTTCTATTTCTAGCAGGTGTTCAAAGTTCCTGTTGTTGTTTTCGTCGATTATCCTGATAAGCAAAGACGTGATTTTGTCTGTTTTTTTCATTTTTTTTGGGAGTTTTTTCAGGTGGGTTTCGGCGTATCTTCGTAGCCGAAAAAACCTTTTGACTTCTGTTGTGTGCAGCGAGAGTATCAGGTTTTCCTTGATTAAAATGAGTATCGGGTTGAGTTGCACGTCAAACCCTTTTGCCAAAATTGCAGGCATCAGTATGCCCATTTCGTTTTCAAAGTCTTCGTATCCGCTTCGCGTGTTTTTTATTAGCGCCTTGACCAGTGCTTCGGAAAACCCGGCTGCCATTGCTGCTTGGGGGGCGTCTTTTTCAAAGTCATCTAAAAAATAGTCCACCCAGGAAATTGATGACTCTTTGACTTGCCCTAAAATGTCGTTTATGGATTGGGCTTCTTTTTTTATTGCAGAGCCGTCAGCTTTAACTGAGGCGCAAAAGCACCTTTCGCTTAACTGCACCATGCTTCTTGGCTGGTGTTCGCCG
Source organism: uncultured archaeon (assembly GCA_964362395.1). Classification (GTDB taxonomy): domain Archaea; phylum Iainarchaeota; class Iainarchaeia; order Iainarchaeales; family GW2011-AR10; genus JACPKT01. The sequence continues at coordinate 6,041 of CAYIER010000053.1, read as the reverse complement.
TTTCCGCTTCCGTTTTTGGCGTCAGTTTCTTCAATCATTGGGGTCATTAAAGAAAACGCCGAACTATAATATAATTGTTCGTGCAAAAAGTTTTTTTGAATGGTTTTTTTTTAAGAATTGCTTTTTTTTAAAAAGTTTTTTCCGTTAAATGCTGCTTTGTTTCCAATCTTTTCTTCGATGCGCAGCAGTTGGTTGTATTTTGCCGTGCGCTCGCTTCGTGCGGGTGCGCCTGTTTTTATCTGTCCGCAGCCGATGCCAACCGCGAGGTCTGCAATGAATGCGTCTTCTGTGTCGCCGCTTCGGTGCGAAACGATGACGTTCCAGTTGTTTTCAAAGGACAATTTTGCTGCCTTCAGGGCCTCTGTTACCGTGCCTATCTGGTTTACTTTCAGCAAAAGCGCGTTGCAGGAGTTTTGCCTGATTGCTTTTTTTATGCGCACCGGGTTTGTGGCAAGGAGGTCGTCGCCGATTATCTGCAGTTTTGTTCCGTTTCTTTTGGTAAATTCAGAAAAAGCCTGCCAGTCGTCTTCTGCAAACGGGTCTTCAAGCGAAATTATGGGGTAGTTTTTCAATAGCCCCTCATAGTATTCAATCAGCTGTTGCGCGGAAAGTGTTTTGTTCTCGGTTTTGAAAAAATATTTTCCGTTTTCAAAAAACTCGGATGCCGCGGCGTCAATTGTGATTGAAATGTCTTTTCCGGGCGCATAGCCCGCTTCTTCAATTGCTGAAATTATAAGGTCAAGCGCCTCTTCGTTTGAGGGAATTGTTGGCGCAAAGGAGCCTTCTTTTCCGACGTTCGTGTGCATTCCTTTTTTTTTCAGCAAAATTTCAAGTGCATGGTATGTTTCCACGCCAAACTTCATTGCCTGCAAAAAGCTTTTTGCTCCTGTTGGCATTATCATGAATTCCTGCAGGTCGGTTGACTTGTCTGCGTGCGCTCCGCCTGAAACGACAACCATCATCGGGTTTGGGAGCGACATTTTTTTTGTGTCAGACATTTTTGAAATGAATTCGAATAGTTGTTTTTTTTGTGCCGCCGCGCCTGCCCGGCAACAGGCCATTGAGACTGCGAGTATTGCGTTTGCGCCTATGCTTGACTTGTTTGGGGTGCCGTCAAGCTCTATCATTGCGCGGTCAATTTCGCCAAGGTTTTCTGTGTCCATTCCCAAAATTTTTTTTGCGATTTTTGTGTTGGCGTTTTCAACCGCTTTTTTCACGCCTTTGCCAAAAAACTCTTTTCCGCCGTCGCGTAGCTCCAGTGCCTCGTGTTTTCCGGCGCTTGTGCCGCTTGGGACAATTGCGCCAAAAACCCCGTCCTGCGTGGTGACTTCTGCTTCAACCGTCGGGTAGCCGCGGGAGTCAAGGACTTGGCGGGCAAAGACTTTTTTTATCTGGGCCATGTAACCAATTGTAGAATAACTAATTCTTTTTAAATATAATTTTGCAAAAAGCGATTTTTTTGTCTGCAGGATACCTATAAAAATTCTTTTGGGGCTCATATTGGTTGGTGGCTGTTTTTTGCACGAAATCATGCTTTTTTCGGGGCGCTCAAATGAGCCGCTTGCGCGCGAGATTGCCTCGCATTTAAAGATTCCTCTTGGCCAGATTATTGTCAAGGATTTTGCCGACGGCGAGACTTATGTGAACCTGCTTGAAACCGTGCGCGGCAAGGACGTTTTTTTGATCCAGCCAACGGGTTTTCCTGCAAACCATAACCTGATGGAGCTGCTGATAATGATTGACGCGTGCAGGCGCTCGATGGCGGGGCGCATAACCGCGGTGATTCCATATTTTGGCTATTCAAAGCAGGATCGCAAGGCGGAAAAGCACGAGCCGATTACCGCGCGCCTTGTCGCAAACCTGCTTGAGCGTGCGGGCGCAGATGGTTGCCTTGTAATGGATTTGCATGCCGACCAGTTGCAGGGCTTTTTTGACACCCGCCTTGATTTCTTGTACGCAAGTTCTGTGATTGTTGATTATTTTGCTAAAAAGAAACTCAATAATTTAGTGATTGTTGCGCCTGACATCGGGGCTTCAAAGCGTGCGCGAAGCTATGCAAAGCGCCTGCAGGCAGGCCTTGCAATAATTGACAAGCGGCGCCCAAAGCCAAATGTAGCGGAAGTGATGCACTTGATTGGCGACGTGAAGGGAAAGAACTGCCTGATTGTTGACGATGAAATCAATACCGGCGGGACAATCGTGAATGCTGCGAACGCGCTTAAGGAAAACGGCGCGTTGGATGTTTTCGCGTCCTGCACGCACCCTGTGTTTGCCGCAGACTGCGTTGAAAGGCTTGAAAAAAGCCCGATAAAGGAAATCGTCGTGACAAACACCATTTTGCTTCCAAAAGAAAAGCAGTCAAAAAAAACCACTGTGTTAAGCGTGGCAAAACTTTTTGCGGAGGCAATTAAGGCAATCCACAAGGAAAAAAGCGTCAGCGAACTGCTTAACCCGGCAAAATAACTATTTTTTTGCTGTTTGTACTGTTTTTGCCGAAATTTTCTGAATTGCCTTTAAAAGTTTTTTTGTGCTAACTTTTTCATGAATGATTTTCGGGTTGAATCAGATTTTTTGGGCACAAAAAAGGTCCCAAAAGCTGCATATTACGGGATTTCCGCGGTCCGTTCGCACGAGATTTTTCAGGTGAGCGACAGGAAGTTTCCGCTTGAAGTCGTTTATGCAATTGCCCAAATCAAGCAGGCCGCGGCTCAGGCAAATTTCGAGCTTGGAATGCTTGATGGCACCAAAAAAAACGCAATCCAAAAGGCCTGCGGTGAAATTATTTCAGGAAAATTCGATGGCGAATTTTTCCTTGACGTTTTTCAGGTAGGCAGTGGCACACCTGTTCACATGACAGTAAACGAGGTGGTTGCGCACCGTGCAAATGAATTAATGACTGGCTCAAAGGAAAAAAATGCAGTTGACAAGCACGATGACGTAAATATGGGCCAGAGCACAAATGATGTTGTGCCTGCAGCAATCCGCGTTGCTGCAATGCAAATGCTTGGTGGGCTTGACGAATCGCTTGTGCTGCTTGAAAAAGAGCTTAAGAAAAAATCAAAAGAATTTTCTGGCGTTTTAAAATCCGGCAGGACGCACCTGCAGGATGCTGTGCCGATTACCCTTGGGCAGGAATTTGGTGCCTATGTGCGTGCTGTTGAAAAGCACAGGAAAAGGCTGCAAGAAACAAAAAATTTTCTAAAAGAGCTGGGCGTAGGCGGTACTGCTGTCGGAACAGGCCTAAACACTTTTCCGAATTTTGGCGGCAAAGTTGTTTTGCACCTGAACAAACAATCTCGCCAAAAATTTGTTTTGTCAAAAAACAAAATCGAGTCCACACAGTTTTTGACCGATGCCGCCGCAGTTTCCTCTGCGCTGAAATTGCTTGCCGTTGATTTGAACAAGGTTGCGCTTGACTTGCGCCTGATGAATTCCGGCCCCCATACGGGATTGAACGAAATTGATTTGCCTGTGATAGAGCCTGGCTCAAGCATTATGCCGGGAAAAATCAATCCGTCTGTGGCAGAGTGCGTGAACATGTGCGCGCTTTCGGTTATCGGCAACGATGTTGCTATCGGCATGGCATGCGCAAACGGCGTCTTTGAGCTTAACACGCACATGCCGTTGATTGCATCAAACCTGATTGAGTCTTTAAAAATAATGAAAAACTCTGCACGCATTTTTGCCGTGTACGCAATCAGGGGCGTGAAGGCGCACAGGGAAAAATGTGAGTACAATGTCCTGCACAGCGCGGCGCTTGGGACCGCCCTTAATCCGCTGATTGGCTATGAAAAAGTGGCGAAGCTTGTGAAGGAGTCGCGTTTGCGCGGCGTTTCAGTGAAAGAGCTTGCGGTAAAAGAGGGATACATTTCTGCTGCAGAGGCAAAAAAATATCTGAACCCAAAAAACCTGACAAGCCCCAACCTTCACCTGTTAAGGAAGGGAAAAAAGAAATGAATAATTCAATTAAAAAAATTTCCTGCGATGTTTTGGTTGTTGGCTCAGGCGCTGCGGGGCTGCGCTGCGCAATTGAGGCGTTTGAGCGCGGAACAAATGTTCTTATTGTCGGAAAAAGCAGGTTTGGCGATGCGCACACGAAACTTGCCGCTGGCGGAATCAATGCCGCCCTTGCAGTGCAGGACAAGAGGGACAGCTGGCAGGTCCACGCTGCCGACACTTTTGAGGAAGGGGGAAAAATAGCGAATCCGGAAATGGTTGAGGTTCTTGCAAAAAATGCCCCGCAGGCAATTTGGGAGCTCTTAGGCTGGGGAGTGTCTTTTGCGCGCTCAAAGGAAGGAAAAATTTTGCAGCGCGTTTACGGTGCACAAACTTACCCGCGCACGTGCTATGTCGGGGACTATACTGGGCGCGCAATTTTGGGTGCGCTAGTGAAAAAAACAAAAAAGCTTGGCATAAAGCAGATGGATTCGGTTTACATTACTCAATTGTTCAAAAAAAACGGGCAAGTTGCCGGCTGTTTTGGGATTGACTTTAAGCGCGGCGAATTTGTTGCTTTTTTTGCAAAATCGGTTGTCATCGCAATGGGCGGCTATTCGCGGCTATATAAGAGCAGTTCTTCGCGCCAGTTTGAAAACATGGGTTATGGCTGTTATCTTGCGTTAAAAAACGGCTTGGCGCTTGTTGACATGGAAATGGTGCAGTTCCATCCGACTGGAATGACTCACCCGCCAAGCGCTGTCGGAAAGCTTGTCACAGAAGCGGTTCGGTCTGAGGGCGCAAAGCTGTTCAATGCAAAAGAAGAGCGTTTAATGCAAAAGTATTCGCCGAAAATGCTTGAGTTGTCCGCACGTGATGTGGTTGCGCGCGCTGTCTTTATGGAAATCTTTGCGGGCCGCGGCACAAAAAACCGCGGGGTGTGGCTTGATGTCACACATGTTCCGCTTTCTCAAATAATGGGGCGGCTGCCGGACACATGGAATCAGTTCAAAAAATACCAGGGCCTTGACATTTCAAAGCAGCGCATGGAGGTTTCTCCCACGGCGCATTATTCAATGGGCGGGGTTGCTGTTGACCCGGCTGACACTTCAACAGAATTAGTTGGATTATTTGCCTGCGGGGAAGTCACTGGCGGCCTGCATGGCGGAAACCGCCTTGGCGGAAACAGCCTTGCCGAAACCATTGTGTTTGGAAAGATTGCTGGAAAAAACGCCTCGGATTTTGCAAAGCAAAATGGGCAGGTTGTTGTTGAAGAAAAAATGGCAGATTCCTTCAAAAAAGAAATCGAATCGCTTTTCAAAAATGGCTCTGAAAAGCCCCAGAAACTGCGTGCAATGCTTCAGGAAACAATGTGGGAATGCGCTGGGGTCATCCGTGACGGAAAGAAATTGAAGGAAGGGCTTGTTAGGCTAAAAGAAATTTCTGAAAAATTAAAAAGTGTTGGCGTCAAATCCAGCTTGAAAAAAAACAATGAATTGGTAGTGTCGCTTGACTTGATTTCATTGGTTTTGGTTGGAAAAGCCGTTCTTGAAAGCGCATTATTGCGCACAGAAAGCCGCGCGGCGCATTACCGCTCAGATTTCACCAAAACAACTGAAAAATGGCGGCAAAACATTTTTTGCCGGCTAGAGGGCGGAAAACTCGTGCTATCAAAAAAGCCCGTGCCAAAGGGCTCAAGTGAATTTGAGGAAACGATGAAAAAACATTTTGACAGAAAATTTGGGTTGTGGGAATAGTCGCACCGGAAACTCGCTTTGCAAAACTGTTTAAAAGGGGAGCAATTGTTTTTCTGTTATGGCGCTTGAGCAGATTTTTTTCCCGTTCCAAAGCGTTCGCGAACAGCAAAAAGAATTGATTGAGGACATTTCGCGCGTGATTTATGAAAAAAAGCACTTGGTTGCGCATGCACCAACCGGCCTTGGAAAAACCGTGTCTGTGCTTGCGCCTGCAATTGCTTTTGCGCTGCGCGAGGGGAAAACCGTTTTTTTTCTCACTCCAAAAATTTCCCAGCACCAGATTGCGGTTGACGTTGTCCGCCAGATGGCGTTGCAGTTTCAGCTCAACATCAAGGCAGTTGATTTGGT
>CAYIER010000052.1:4422-7894 GCA_964362395.1 uncultured archaeon | reverse complement strand
AAATCAAGCGCAATTGCCGCATTCAAAACTTCAAAGAACACCATGTTGTTTACCTTTATAACCTGTAGTTTGCCACCATTAGCCAAACGTAAATTATTGCCGTAACCACTCCGATGCTTTCAAATGCAATGCTTGGGACTTTCAGGCCATGAAACACTGCCATTACCCCGATAAGCAGGTAAAACAAAAAGGCAAAGAACACTGAATCAACCAAGTTTTTTAGCGCACCCATTTTTTTCACCTACAAAAAAAACACGTTGTAAATGTACAACACCACAAACCAGCTCAAAAACCACGCAAGCTTATAGTACTTCGACAATTTTTTTGTGTGCTGGAGAATTAAGAGAATTGATAATCTGAACCAATACAATAGCAGCAAACCAATTGCTGTGTAAATTGAAAGATTATAAAAAAATTTCAGGTCAGCAGAAATCCAGATTATCGGAATGAATGTCAAAAGACCCAATAGCACTTTTTTTCCATCCTGGAAAAGATAAATTCCCACGGTGAGCAGGAACACCCACAATAAATTGTTTAATGCAAATGTGGCTAGCCAATTCAAATCCAAAGAAAGCACATGAACAATTACTTCCCAGAACACCATCGTTAAAACCTCAAATCCAGATTTTCAAGCAAAAACACAATAAACAGGACAACAAATCCTGCTGAAGTGAAGGCCAGCGCGGAAGTCACTATTACGCCTAGCCAGTTGAGCACTAAGAGTATTGCGTAAAGGGCAAAAGACCAAGTGATTGTTGCAAAGAACGCTTTGATTAGCACCATTTCTTATGCACCCCCAAACACGTTCAGGGCAACCATTGCGCCGAAAAAAATTATTGTCGTGAAAATGCCTCTTTTTGAAAAGAATTTTGTTTGGCCAAAAAAATTGTCAAAAAGCATTAATGCGAAAAAAATAATTACGGGGATAAAAAATAGGCCCTGGCCAAAATTCCAGCCAAGCACAAACGCCCCGTCAACGGTTGCATGAATGTATAACGCCAAAAGAGCCCCCCCCACAATCATTCTTTTGTTTGACAAAAAGTACGCGGCTGCCGCAAAAATCATTACCCAAAACGGGTTCGCTATCACAAAATGGATGAACCACCCAAGGTCAAGCGACACAAGGTGCGCAAGGATTTCAAGAATCATTGGCGCTCACCCGTTTTTGGCTTGCGGCCAGCGGCAGCGAAAAGAAAAGCCCATGCGTGGCTATCTAAAACCAGTAATTCGCGGCCAATGCTTTTGGCTGCTGCAAGCCCGATTGCTCCAAGAACCATTGAATTTCCTCGAAAAGCACCCAATGGCTACTTAAAGCAATTTTTTGGTACCATAGCATATATTGCGCCAAAACAACAATTTAAATGTAACTTTTTAACTAAAAACAGTTATTTATGGGTTTTTGGGCCGAAAACAGCTTTTTCGAAGCCACCCAAGAGCAGTTATTAAAGATTTTCTAAAACCAATAAATATGGCGGAAAAACCCCTCTTTTTTGCCCCGATAGTCTAGCCCGGCCAAGGACAATGCCCTCTCACGGCATAAACCCGGGTCCAAATCCCGGTCGGGGCATTTTCACTAATTTTCACTGGCCAATTGATTTTCACTGGCTAATGGCGACAGTTGCCAAAAAAAAGGTTTAAATACTGGAAAACCATAATAATAGTGAATTTTTTTTAAATAAAAATAAAAAAGTTTGGGGTTGGTTTGATGGAATCTAGAATCTTAACCGTTTCTTTGGTGTTTATTTCTTTAATCATTGTTTCTTCGTTTGCTTTTGCGGCACCGCCGGGTCAAGGATTAACTATTGATGTAAACATAAATGTTCCCTACAATGATATTAATTACATCAGCAATAACCGCAACACAATTGTCACGATTGACTTCAACTATCATGACACAAACCTGGCAACCGGGTTCAATGTTACCGGTTACTCGTTGGATGCAAATATTTATTTTTCAACAACAAGTGGCGCCGACCAAAATGTTATCGTCACAAACCAGAGCCTTATTACTGGAACTGACTCAAACAGGTCCAACTGGGGTGCACCAGACGTAAACAGATATGTCTGGAAATGGGACACGTCAAAATATACGATTCTTGACGGAAACTATTTTATCGATGTGAATGTATTTAACAACCACTGGAAGAACGATCAAAACACATATGGATGGGACTCAAATTCTTCTGGCAAATCATTTATGATAGACAGAACCAATCCAACAGCCAGTATTTCATCTAGCAGTACAAGCACAGACAACAAATACACATTTGCATACTCAGGAACAGATGCCACTGCAGGGGTGAAAAAATATTGGATAAGTGTTGATAATTCTAATTGGACTGATGTCAATACGACAACAAGTTATACATTTACAAATGAATCATACCCTGCTACACGAACTTATTATGTCAAATCACAAGATTATGCGGACAACAACAGTACAGTTGCAAGTGTCACTGTAAGTTTTTCTACACCACCAAAGACTGGATACGATCCTGTTTGCGGGGATGATATATGTAATGGTTCAGAAACATCCGCCACCTGCCCCAAGGACTGTTCTTCTGTCTGCGGTGACGGCGCATGCACAAAGAGCGAGAATAAAAACACTTGCCCGCAGGACTGCGGTCCAAACGCGGTTTGCGGGAACGGATTCTGTGAAGAAGGAGAAAACCCAGGGTTGTGCAGGGAGGATTGCCTGCCACAGGGGCAGATTATTAAGCAGATTATTTTGAGCAGGGAAAAGGAAGGCAAGCCCACTTCACAGCAGATTAGGGATATCCTTACTGCTGCAGGAGCGTCTCCAAATGCCATAGAGAAGGCAAGCGCTGCTGTCGGAAAAACCAATTCAAAAAGAAAAGTTGAAGTAGTGAAGGAAACAAGCCAAGGCAGCCAGGATATTTTTTACACAAACATAACCGTTAACGTGACAAATACAGCCGGCCAGATATTAAGGGACATCAAAGTTGTTGAAAGCATCCCAAAGAGCATTGCAAGCAGTGCCTCAAAAATTTCAGCCAGGGGGACATATTCTTTCAGGGTGCTTGTTGATGACCCGATAATTGAATTCACTGTGCCGCAGTTGCAGCAAGGGCAGTCGGTTGATTTGACTTACACAGTAAATGCGCAGGCAACGGACAGTGCAATTAACCAGTTTGGCTTGCCGATTGCATTCAGTGCGGCGGACGAACAGCCACAGGTGACTTGTGCTGACATTTCGTGCATTGACAATAACCCGTGCACTACTGACTCCTGTTCAGGCGGGCAGTGCTCGTTTACCCCGCTTGCGGACACTTCTTCCTGCGGGTTTGGAAAAGAATGCAGGGGAGGACAGTGCGTGCAGGCAGCAGCTAGTGTGCCAGGGCAATCAAATGCTTCAAACAAAGGCAACGCAGACCCGACACTGCTTGTCATTTTGGTGGTTCTTGTCGTAATCGTGGCAGGATACGTTTATTACAACAAGAAAAAATAATTT
>CAYIER010000052.1:0-4322 GCA_964362395.1 uncultured archaeon | reverse complement strand
TAAAATGCACGGTTTTTAATGAATTAAGGTTAAATATTATTGGTAAAAATGAAAAAAGCATTAATTTTTTGTGCATTCTTTTTTCTTTTTTTTCCACTGTTTTTTTCAACCAATGTGGTTTCGCAAAGCTGCGGGAACTCCAAGTGCGACACGGGGGAAAATTCCTGCACCTGTGCACAGGACTGTGGTAGCTGTGATGGAAACGTGTCTGGAAGCGCTTGCAGGCAATACGCATGCCAGCAGAGCATTTGTTCTATTGTAACTATTTCAAATTGCTGCGGGAACGGTTCCTGTGAATTAAAAGAGGATTACGGGAATTGCCCAGTTGATTGCACCCCAAAAAATATTGAAATAGGCGTCATTTCTCCACCAGATGCCGCGAATGGCCAAAAACTTGTAAGGGGAGAGGAAGTGCTGTTCAAATTGCGGATTACTGCAGATGGTCGGCCGATTGCTTCGCCAGATATTTCAACAAAGGGCGATTTTGGGGAAATACGGTTTTTTAACGACGGAAAGCACGGCGACGAAAACGCGGCGGACAATGTTTTTGCAGGCACAGTTACTGTGCCAAACGACTGGAATGCGGGAACAAAAACAGCCGAGATAACAGCTGAATTTTTAAAGGTCAGTTCGACTAAAAAAATTTTGCTTGAAATTGACCCTTCGCTTGAAATAAAAACGTATTTGCCCCCCTCAATTGAACTTGGGCAAAACATTGACTTTTCTGGGCAGGTGCTAAAAAAAGGAAACCCGGAAATGGCGGATTTCATGATAAAGATTTTTGTCGGGGACAAAATTGTTTTTTCAAAAAACAATGCAACTGATTCAAACGGCAGTTTCAATGAAACTTACCATTCAAGCCTTCTTGACAGGCAGGGAAACTGGAAGCTGGAAATTTCCGCATTAGACGAATTTGGCAACTTTGAAAAGATTGAGGCAACAATTGACGCGGCGCCGCCGAAAAAAATTGAGCCATTAAACATTGAAGTTGCAGGGGATTTCAAAAGAGAATACCTGCAGGGAGACGAAATAAATTTTATTTTGCGGCTGGTGAATGGCTCAAAGGAGCTGGTGAAAAACGCAGAGGTCTTGCTGAATTTGCCGGACAAAAAACAGGTTTCATTGGTGGAAATTGAACCGGGAAAATATGCGGTCAGCATTCCTGTTGTGCGCCAATACAAGCGTGGCTTTAACGTGTTCGGAGTTGAGGCGACTGATACGCAAAATGGGTTAGAGGTAAAGGCAAGCAAGCAGTTCGTGCTAAACGTTGCAGGCCGCGAGTTAAAGATTGAAGTTCTTGAGCCAAGCGAGCTGATGTACAAGGTTGGCGAAAAAATGGAGCTCAAAGTCAGGGTGACAGATTTTGATGGCGAGCCGGTGAATGATGCAGCGGTCCGTGCGCTGGTGAATGGCGGCGAGGTAATGCTTTCGCTTTCAAAAATAGGGGTTTACAGCGTGACTTATGAAATTTTGCCAAAAGACGAGGGCGGATTAAAAATCGAGTTCAGCGCGGTTGATGCCGCGCAAAATATGGGCCTCAAAGGCATCAGCGTCAATTCTGGCGGCAAAGGGTTTTTTTTTGACATCAGCCAAAACTTTGCCCTATTTGGCGGGGTAATGGCGCTTGCGATTGCGATCGGAGTTTTCTCACTGGTTTTTTTGCGCTTAAGGAAAAACGAGAAAGGGCTCTTGAAAAAAATCGGCAGCTTTGAGGACGCGCAAAAGCGGCTGCAGGAAAAATATTTTCACGAGCACTCGCTTTCAAAAGAAGAATATAAAAGTTTAATGGAAAAAAATGAAAGCGGATTAAAAAAAGCCAAAAGCGCGCTTGACGAGTTCAAAACAAAGAAATGATAATTATTTAATCAAAAACGCCCTAAGAATAGTGGTTGCATGGATTGGGAAGAGCAGGTAAACGGGATGGCAAGCTCGCTTGAAAAGAGCCTCAAAAAATTAACGCACAGGCTTGCCGGGCTTGAGCACAAGGAGTTTGATGAAGAGCACGCAGCAAAATGGCAGTTTAAGCCATTGAATGGGGAAAGCATGGAGTTACTTTTGCGAAAAAAATTGCTGCCAAAGAAATCACTGAAGAAGAGCCTCCTGAAAACTTTAAGGCAATTTCTTTTGGCGGCCAAAGCGTTGCCGGCAAAAAAAAGTTTTTGGAAATTCTTCCAACCCGCGTCAGCAAATTTGACCAGCTGATTTCTGATGGGGGCCTCGAGCGCGGCTCAACAATTCTCATTTCTGGCGGGGCTGGAACCGGAAAGACTACTTTTTCAATGCAGTCGCTTTACCATGGCGCAATGAACGGGGAAAAAGGGATTTATCTTTCCTTTGAAGAGGAACCTGAAAAAATAATGGCGCACATGAAAAAAAACTATGGGTTTGACTTTGAGTCACTGCAAAAAAGGGGGCTGGTTGCAATAATCAAAATCGACCCCTCGACGATTGCGCGCTCGCTTGAAGAGAGCCTGCTTGAAAAAGAGGGCGGGTTAAAAATCAGGCTGAAAAAAATCAGTTTCCCGTTCGTTCCTGACCGCGTGATGGTGGACTCGCTTTCAGCGCTCTCAATTGCATTTGAAAAAGAGGAAACGTACCGGAAGTACCTCCGCGAATTGTTTGAAGCGCTAGAGGCAAGCCAGGCAATAAGCTTTGTCATAACCGAAACCGAACAAAACCCGACAGTTTACAGCAGGACAGGCGTAGAAGAGTTTTTGGCCGACGGGGTTGTCGTATTGTACAATTTGAAGAAAAACGAAAAACGCGAAAACGCGCTTGAAATACTCAAATTGCGCAGTTCAAAGCACAAAAAAGGGCTAGTCCCCTACAAGTTTGGCCAAAAAGGCCTTGAAATAATGGAATAGCCAACGGCTCTTGATATAAAAACCTTTTTTAAGAAAATTAACATAAATCCAGTTAAATTCAACAAATGCGGAGCCATTGTCCCCGAATGGGACATGAAAGTGTCGCAACAAATTGACGAAAGAATATAAGAAAAAATTGTTCAATTGCCAATTTGTTGCAGATTTTGCAGGCGCCTCTATAGCTCAGTGGTAGAGCACCACACTTGTAAACAAAACGGCAAAAAAAGCAGCTTGGCCGGATTTGTGGAGAAATGTGGGGGCCGAGGGTTCAAATCCCTCTAGAGGCTTAAAATCCTGCAATTCGGTTAACTGTGATAGTTAGCCTGAGAATAACTATTTCTTGAAAGCCAATAATAGCAGGTGCAAAAAATGGCTTCAAAAGAAAACTCATTTACAGGAATCGACATACACGACCACGAAAAAGTGCTTTCAACATATTTAAAGCGCATTGAGTCAAGCGCTATCCTGTGCTCCGCAAACAAGCAGACAATCATGGATTATTACCGAAACATGGTCAGCATGGGGCTTAGCAGGCCGACATTGATAAAGCAGTTGCAGGTAATGAATTCTCTTGGGGAAAGAATAAAGGAAAAGAATTTTGCGGAGCTGACAAAACAGGACATTGAAGAAATTGTTTTTTGGGTTCGCAAAGAAAAGGTTTCCCCGTGGACAATCAGCAAATACCTTATATCAATAAAACGCTTCTATAAATGGCTTAAAGGAAACAACGAAGAATACCCGCCAGAAGTCAAATGGTTTCAGACTGGCGTCAAAGGCAACCAGTTGAAGTTGCCTGAAAATCTTTTGACCCAAGAAGAAGTAAAAAAATTGATTAATGCATGTCAAAATCCCCGCGACAAATGCCTCTTGTCGGTTTTGAATGAACTTGGGTGCAGAGTTGGAGAATTGCTGGCAATTAACATAATGCATATTGAGGATTGCTCTGATTATTATAGGATAATTTTGCAGCATTCAAAAACCCAGCCCCGCAAATTAAAGGTAATTGATTCAAAGCCGTTTATTGCTGAATGGCTGAATGTTCATTCCAAGCTCCGCGGAGCAGAGTCGCCATTATTTATAGGCATTGGGACAAAAAACAAAAATCAGAGACTGGATTATGATGCCTGCAGGATATTGCTTAGAAAAATTTCAAAAAGAGCTGGAGTAATGAAGGCAGTTAACCCCCATAACTGGCGGCATTCCACTGCCACGCGATACGCCAAATTTATGGCTTATTCTCAACTGTGTTACTGGTTTGGCTGGTCTCTTGGTTCAAGAACCCCGTCGATTTACATTCACCTTTCAGGCCAAGACCTTGACTCCGCAGTTGACGAAATACGGGGCATAAAAACAGTAAAAAAAGTGGAAGACACACTGGCACAAAAAACATGCAGGCAATGCAATTCAAGCAATAAAGGTACAAATGACCTGTGCGAAAATTGCGGAGCCGCAATCACA
>CAYIER010000051.1:0-7983 GCA_964362395.1 uncultured archaeon | reverse complement strand
GATTAAGCCGATGAAAATGAGCAATGCAATGGATGTTGACCAAAAAGAGTCAATGGAAAAACCGCCCAAAATCCCCGGCTGTGCCGCCAAAGGGCAATCACTGCCGCAGTTTTGTGGAGTCTCGCTTGCGGCGCAAACGCCGTCGCCGCACACAGGCGATTCAACGCATTTTCTTGTCTCAATCGGCTTTTCCGCAAAAGTCTCGCACTGGCTTTCGTCACCGCAAAGGCGCCCCTGCACGCCGCCAAAGCACGTGCTCCAGCCACTGCAAACCCAGTTCTCAACGCACACAGTGCTTTGCTGGCCAAAAACGGTTCCGGCAAAAAAAACGGCTGAAAAAATAGCCAACAGCGCCAAAAATAATTTTTTTGAAAAAAACAAATTATTTCACCCAATAGTAATTGTAAAAACTAGTATTTTAATTAAATCCCGCCGTTTTTTGCAAATATTGCATTAAAAAAACACGAAATTTGCGCTAAAAAAAACCAAGCCACTCAACGAATTTTTCCTTTGCACCAAATGGTTTAAAAGTCAAAAGAAGGCAAGTCTTATATGCAAAAACAACTCTCAAAGGAAATCTTTGAAGAAGCAAAAAGGCTGCACGAAAAGCTATCGCACCTGAATTATTCATTAAACGACTGTGTTCCGTTTGCACCATTCACGCTTGAAATCAACCGCTTAAAAAAAGAAAAAAACGCTGTAATCCTTGCGCACAATTACCAGAAAGCAGAAATAATTTTCGGGGTGTCAGACTACCACGGAGACTCGCTGGCACTAAGCAGGCAGGCAAAGGAAACCGGTGCAGAAACGATTGTGTTCTGCGGAGTGCACTTCATGGCGGAAACCGCAAAAATCCTTTCACCGCAAAAAAAAGTTTTGCTCCCGGACATGAAAGCAGGATGCAGCCTGTCAGAAAGCATCACTGCAAAAGACGTCAAAGAATTGAGGAAAAAGCACCCAAATGCCGGCGTGGTAACTTATGTAAACACCAGTGCACAAGTCAAAGCGGAAAGCGACGCCGTATGCACTTCCGCAAATGCCCTGAAAATAATTGAAGCAATGCCACAGCAAGAAATCATTTTTTTGCCGGATCAGTTCATGGCGCAAAACCTTGCAAAAAAAACCGCAAAAAAAATCATTCCATGGAACGGGACATGCATGGTGCACGAAACATTCACGCCCGAACAGGTGGACAATTACAGGCAGGCTTTCCCCGGAATACAGGTTTTTGCGCACATTGAATGCAGGCCAGAAGTCGTCGCAAAAGCAGACCATGCAGGCGGGACAAGCGACATGTCGCGCTTTGTAAAAAACAGCAATGCAGGCACATTCATGCTTGTCACCGAGTGCGGCATGAGCGACATGCTGCAGGTAGCGCACCCTGACAAAAAATTTGTCGTGCCATGCGCAATCTGCCCGCACATGAAAAAAATCAACCTCGAAAATGTTTTGGCGTCACTCAAAGAAGACAAATACGAAATAATAATCGAGGAACAAACAAGGAAAAAAGCGGAAAAAGCGGTCAATAAGATGCTTGAATTGTCATAACTCTTTGCCAGCCTTTCTTTTAAAGAATGCTTTTGCAATTTTTATTTTTCTTTCAAACTCGCCCTGTTCAGCCCTTATTGCCTCTTCCGTCAGCAACTTTTTGTAGCCTTTCTTGCCGATTGAATGCCTTGTTTGAAGGTTTTCTGGCCACGCACTCACTCTTTCTCTTCTTTCTGCGTTATTGCCTTGATTCTTTCAACCGCGTTCATTTCATCCAAATATTCCGCAACGGCTTTTGGCACAAGGGGCTGCCAGCCTTTTCCTTCAAGGATTTTTTCGCGGATTTTGACGCCGTCAATGTCTTTTTTTTCTGAAACCATTTTTTTTACCTTAAACCCGACTCCTTCAAACAGCTGTTTCACCAACGGGTTGTTTGTGTAAACGATATTGAACTTGGGGCAGTAGCTCCTGATTTTTGATGTCCAGATGTTGTTCTCGTTAACGTCCGCAACTGTGACAATAAAGCACTTCTCAAATAATTTGTCCGCCTTTAATGCGCGCGAAATCATTTCAATGCGCTCTCCCGCAGTAAAGGGATTGGAAATCGTGTGCGAGTTGTCGCTTGAGCCGACAACAATGACCAGTTCTTTGACTTCTTGAAGAATTTTTTTGACAGAATTATGGTGCCCAATGTGGTATGGCTGGAACCGCCCGACAATCAACCCGCGCTTCATTTTTCAAACTCCAAGGAAAAGTCAACCATTTTAGCGCTCTTTGTGAGCTCACCCATCGAAACCCTGTCGGCTCCAAGATTAACGTAGGATTTGAGGTTTTTAAAGTTAATGCCGCCGGAAAGCTCGATTTTGATTTTTTTATCGGTTTGGCGGATTTTTTTTATCGCGGTTTTTGCATTTTTTGGCGAAAAATTGTCAAGCATTATCACGTCAGGCGAATACATTGATGCCATGTCGGCCTCAAACATGCCCTGCGTTTCGATTTCGATTTCTTTTGCGCCAAATTTTTTCTTTTGTTTTGTTGCCTTGTTCAAAAGAGCCGAAATTGATTCAAAAAACAAATGGTTGTCTTTAATCAGGATTGATTCCCGCAAATTTTTCCGGTGCGGCTCAACCCCGCCAAATCCGCACGCCTTTTTGTCAAACCCGTTTAAGAGCGGCATTGTTTTTCGCGTCAAAAAAATTTTTGTTTTAGTTCCAGCAATTTTTGAAGCAACAGCACAGATTGTTGCCACGCCGCTCATGCGCCCCAAAAAATTCAGCGCGATCCGCTCAACCGGCAAAATTTTTTTGTTCGAGCCAAAAACGCGGAGCACTGTTTCGCCTTTTTTCACGCGCGAACTGTCTTTTTTTTGGAAAACAACCGAAACACCGAAATGGGAAAACAAAAACGCCGCCTCCTCTGCGCCTGCCAAAACGCAATCTTCGCGCGCAACAATTTTTGCAGCTGCCTTTTTTTCTGAAAGCAGGGCGGTTGTAATGTCCAAGCCGCCGATATCTTCGCGGGCGGCCTGCACGAGCTTTTGCTTCAGTATTGGTTCAAGCATTAAACAAGTTTTGTTTAAAAAAGCTTTATAAAAGATTTATTTCAAGGTTAATTTGGAAAAAACAGTCGTGGTTTTGTGAAGGAAAAAGGCACTTTGAAGCTCAAAAGCGGCTTGGCACAGATGCTAAAAGGCGGCGTGATAATGGATGTTGTCACCGCAAAGCAGGCAAAAATTGCGGAAAAAGCCGGCGCAGTAGCAGTAATGGCGCTTGAACGCGTTCCGGCAGACATCCGCGCAATGGGAGGAGTTGCCCGAATGGCTGATGTTGCAAAAATAAGGGAAATCATGGGCGCAGTCACAATCCCAGTGATGGCAAAGGCGCGCATAGGGCACTTTGTCGAAGCACAAATCCTTGAATCAATCGGGGTGGACTACATTGACGAAAGCGAAGTTTTGACCCCTGCAGATGAAAAGCACCATATCGACAAGTCAAAGTTTAACGTGCCGTTTGTCTGCGGTGCAAGAAACCTCGGGGAAGCGCTTCGAAGGATACACGAGGGCGCGGCAATGGCCCGCACAAAAGGCGAGGCAGGAACCGGAAACATCGTTGAGGCAGTAAGGCATGTGCGCGCCATCAGCGAAGAAATAAATTCGCTCAAAAAAATGAACGAAACCCAAATGGAAAAGGCATCACACGAATACCGCGTGCCGCTTGATTTGCTTGAGAAAACAAAGGGGCTTGGCAGGCTATCGGTTGTGAACTTTGCAGCAGGAGGAATCGCAACGCCGGCTGACGCGGCACTGATGATGCAGCTTGGCTGCGACGGGGTCTTTGTCGGCTCAGGGATTTTCAAGTCAAACAACCCCGCAAAAATGGCTAAAAGCATTGTGGACGCAACAACCCACTTCAATGACGCAAAAATCCTTGCAAAGGTTTCAAGCAACCTTGGCGAGCCAATGAAGGGCCTTGAAATTTCATCGCTAAAAACAAGGCTGTCTGAACGCGGCCGGTGACATAGTGAACATCGGCGCCCTTGCACTGCAGGGAGACTTTGCGGAGCACATCAAAACGCTTCAAAAACTTGGCGTAAAAGCAAAAGAAGTGCGCCTGCCAATTGATTTGAAAAAATTGCACGGGTTGATTATTCCCGGCGGCGAAAGCACCACTATTACAAATTTAATGCAAAAATACGCTCTTGGCAATGCAATAAAAAAAGCGCACAAAAAAGGAATGGCGGTTTTTGGCAGCTGTGCAGGCGCAATAATAGTTTCAAAAAAAATACTCCACGACAAAAAAGTGAAACCGCTTGGCCTGATTGACATCGAAGTCGAGCGCAACGCTTATGGGCGGCAAGTGGATTCGTTTGAAGCAGAACTAAAACTGCAAGGGCAAAAAGATTTTTTTCACGCATCATTCATCCGCGCGCCAATAATAAAAAAAACCGGCAAGGGCGTGAAAATTCTGTGCGTTCATGAAAACAAGCCGGTACTTGTGCAGCAAGGAAACGTTTTGGCCGGAACGTTTCACACGGAATTGTCTGGCGAAACAATTGTCCACGAAGTGTTTTTGGGAATGATAAAAAAATGAAAATTTTTTTATAGTAAACCTAGCGTTTCAAAATCATTAATAATCTTTTTCTTTTTCCCATATTTTTCAGTAAATGTCTTTTGCAATGCGCTCAAGGCGCACGCCTTTTACCGCTATTTCGGGAGTGATGACGACTGCTTCCTGACCCCATGCAAGTGTGGCCTGCTGTTTTTTGCTGATGCCTAAAATGTTTTGGAACACGCGGTCAAGGTTTTCGTTCACGCGCACCGTGTTTGGCACAAGGGCAGACTTTATTTTGCCGTTCTCAATGATGTAAGAGTCACCGCGCACCGTGGAAGTGAAGTCGGCGCTTGCAAGGCCGTTCACAGGATAAGTGTACCAGATTCTGCCAATGTATACCCCGTTTTTGATTTCTTTTAACAGCTCTTCGTCGGAAAACTCGCCCTTTGAAACAACAAGGTTTGTGGCGCTGATGCTTGGGCGCGAATCATGGTGGCGCCCTCCGCCGCCTGTCCGAAAACCGTTCCTTGCAGAAAACCTTTTGTCGCCAAACTTTTTTGCATAATAATCGTTTGCCAAAAAATTCACGAGTTTTCCTTTTTCAACTATCTTGGTTTTTCCGGTTGGCAGCCCCTCGTCAGTGACTGTTTTTGTGCCGATTGCCCCCTCGAAGGCTCCGTCATCCGCAATTGAGAGCTTTTCGCTTGCAACCATTGAATCCAGCCGGTTAATGTAAGGGGACGCATTGAGGTCAATCGCATTGAGGCCCACGTCAAAGCGGCTGTACAATAGCTCCGCGACCGCAACCCGCCCAAAAACAACGCTGTATTCCCCTGAATCGATTTTTTGCGGTGACTGCATGTCAAGCGCCTTTTGTGCGGAAGTTTTTCCCGCCTTGGCCGCGTCAAGCTTTTCGAGTTTTGTTGAGGAATCAAACCACATCCCTGAAAGGTCTGGGCGCTGTTCAAGGATTGTTGTAAGAGTTGCAAGCGCGATTGTGCCCTGGTCTGATGCATTTATGCCATTGGAATTTTTTACCGCCATGCGCTCCGCAATGTAGTCAATTTCGCCGGTGATGTTTAAGTGCCCGCCAATTTTTTTCCTTTCAAGCTCGCTGATTGCGCCGCCAAGACAGTCATAAGCCGATTGTATTGCCTTTTCTTCGTCAAGCTCCATTATTTTTTTGTCAAACACCGGCTTTTTTTGCTTTCCCTTTGCCGGCTCTGCAAAGCTCTGGAAGTCATTGTCAAGAACCACGTTTTTTTGAGCTTTTTCAAAAGCCAAGGCAATGCCTTTTTTTGACAATTCTGCATCGGCTTTCCCAAAGCCGATTTTTTTGTCATCAAAGAGGACGCGCACGCTTAACCCAAAATTTTCAAGGGACTTTGGCTCTTCAAGCGCGTTGTTTGGCACGTTTGACGCAAAAACAATCCTTAAAACATTCATGCGGTTCGCTGACGCAAACACTTCAAACTCTTTTACCTTGTGCTGTTTTTCCAAAAAAGAGCAGCCGTCCTCGGCAATTGCTTTGAGTTCATTTAAGCCTATCATAAAAAAAAACCTTTTAGTGCGCCCCGGTCACGATTGCCTTTCCCCGCAAGTGCGGCCCGCCGTTTGCAACCTTCATTGTCTGCATAGGGGTCCCCTTCCCGCAATTCGGAATGTTATACAGCTGGAAGTCTTTCCCAACAGCATCAATTGAGTCAAAAAAAGTGTGCGAGTCACTAGAAATTCCGCCCTGCCGGTATAACTGGCCAAGCTCGCCATTCTCAATTTTATAAAGCTTCCAGCACGTTATTTTAAAGTTAGCTCGCGTCTCGCCAATTGAAGGCGTCTTGTGCCCCACAAGGTAATAGCCCTCCCTTGTGTCCTCAAAAATTTCCTCTTTTCCCCAGCCCCCAGCAGCAATTGCAGTGTTGTTCATGCGGATCAACGGGACATGCTCTGCTGCCATTGCCCGCATGCCGCCATTTGGCTGTGCCCCAAGAATTGCGCTTGTTTCAACGCTGTTCAAAAAATCTGTCAGGACGCCGTTTTTTATGTGAAAAACCTTTTTTGCCTTCGTCCCTTCATCGTCATACTTGTAATTGCCGTACCCGCTAAGTGAAGGGTCACTGAAAACAGTCAACTGCTCTGAGCCAACCGATTTCTGGAACTGGTTGTCATCAACGCCATTGTACCACCACGCGCGTCCAGCCCACGCAGCCTCTTTTTTCAGCGCACGGTCAGCCTCGCTTGGATGCCCCATTACTTCGTGCGACAATAGGCCGTTAAACCACGGGTCAGTAATCACCGTCTGTGACGCAGCCGTTGTCTTCATCGCCGGCGCATTGCTCAACTCCGCCGTGCCCACGGCAATGTTTTGTGAAAACTCTTCAAAGGTCTGCGAAAACTCGTTTTCCCCTTCAAGAACCTCGATGCCACTGTAATTTCCAAGCCAGTTGTAAAAAGTCTCCATTGCCTTTCCCTTTGCGGCAACGTAACAAAAACCCTCGGTAACCGGCCAGGTCTGCTCAATCAAAGACCCGCTCGTGCTTGCAAAAACTTTTTTATTGAAGCCGCAGGCAAGCGCAATTTCGTTTGAGGCAACGCCTTTGATTTTTGAAACCTCGATTGAGTTTTTTTCAGTGCGGGAAATTATTTCCTCAAGCGACAGGTCAAGCGGGCTTTTTTTGAAAGGATATCTGACTTCGTCAACAAAAGAAGCTTCCTGCAAAAACGAAACCGTGCCGATTTGTTCCACGAGCCTACCGTGCTTTTTTTTGAACACAGACTTTTTTGCGGCATTGATTTTTGCGCGCTTTAAGGCAACCGCAAAAATCTGCTTCAATTCGCCCGAAAGATTCTGCAATTGCTTTTCGCCAAGCGCTTTTCCCGCAAAGCCCGCGCTGGTCATGCCGTCCTTTTTTGCAAAAGCCCGGACGCCAACCGACATGTCAAAGTCTTCAAACGCGCCCTTTGAATTCCCATTAAAAGCCTCTGCTACACGGAATATGCCTGCCTCAAAGCGCACGTCCGCATAAAACAGTGAAGGGTTTTTTTTCGAAAAAGAATCAAGCCCCACCTTCACGCGGTCCTTTGCATTCTCAACAAAACCAAGCGAAAAATCCATAAAAAAACACCAGCCATTAACCAAACAAAAACAATGGATAGTTTAATTTAAATTAATAAGGCAAAATAAAGGGAATCACTTTTTTTTCAGCATCGGGAGGCGCGTTTTTGGGTTCTCGATTATTTTGTAGCCCGCCGGAAAGTCAATTGAGTCCTCTTTTTTCTTTGAAAAAAAGTACAAAAACTGCCTATTTTTCATTTCCCTGCCGTGAAGGAAGTACTTTTGGCCGCTTGAATTGGTGTGCTCGTACCCCATGGTCTCTTTTAAAAAAAACGCCCAACCATGTTAATAAACCTTTCCGGACAATTTCCGCAAAAAGCCAAAAAAAATTGC
>CAYIER010000050.1:0-8301 GCA_964362395.1 uncultured archaeon | reverse complement strand
CCCGAAAAAAACCCAAAAACACGTGAAAACCGGCGCACATGTTGGAGTGTGCTTTTAATTTTTTCCAGCCACAAATGTTAAGCTATGGGAATTTTTGACAAAATATTTGGCGGAAAAAAACAGGGGCAAAAAACCACTAATTTGGAGCAAAACCAACTCGATGAATTCATCGGAGAAAAAACTGCCATTGCCGCGAAAGAACTCGAAAAGCCCGTTTTTTCAAAAATATCCGAAATCAAATACACGTTAAACGAAATCAACGCACAGTTAAGGCAACTCAAAGAAAAAGAAGTGCCCCTTTCAGAAGGAAACGTCAGGCTACGCCAGGTGGTTCGCACTTCACAGTCAAGGCTCATAACGCATTTGGGCGCACTTGCAAAAAAACTCGAGCCGCCAAAAACAGCCGACATGAACGCAATAATGGAATACGCGAACAATTCCGCACAGCTGATCCCAATGGAAGTTGTCGCGGCAAGAAAAAGCATTGTTTACACAAAAACAATCCTTGACACGGAAATAAAAGAAATAGGAAAACTCGTCACGGAACTTGAAACAGGCTTCACTGCACTTGCAAAAATGTTTAAAGAAAGCCCGCTCCAAAAAAACGCGCACTTAAAGCAAAGAATCAGCACATTACAGGCATATACAGAGGGCACTGTTCTGCTCAAAAACTCGCTGCTTGAAAAAAAACACGAACTCAAAAGACTTTTAGCCCAAAAAAACGAGGCATTGGAAAAACTTGGCGAACTAAAAAATTCGCCAGAAGCCACTGAACTCAATTCACTTGAACAAAAAATAACCGAACTGGACAAAAAAAAGCAGGCAGTAAAAGAAAAATTCGGCACAATGCTTGGCGAAATAGAAAAACCACTCACCCGGTTCCTCAAGCTTGTGTCGGCAAAAAAATATGTTTTGCCGGAAAACGAAAGGGAACTATTGGAACAGTTCGTTTCAGACTTTTTTTCCGCGGCAAAAAAAGACACAAAAGCGCAAACACTCAAAAAACTTCTTTCCGAAATGCAAAAACTAATCGAAGACGGCACAATTTCACTAAAAGACAAGGAAAAGCAAACAGCGGCAATAAAAAAAATAATGGAATTTGATTTTTTCAGCGAAGTGTTCTGGGAACTAAACGCAATAGAAGTCAGGCAAAACGAAATAGAAAGCCACCTCAAAACATATTCGATTACGAAAAAAATTTCCGGGCTCGAATACGAAACTGCTGTGCTCAGCAAGGAAATCACAGAAAAACAGGCACAGGCAGCCACGCTCTCAATGAAACTTTTATCACAGGAAAACAGCCTATTGTCGCTCAAAGAAACACTCGAAAAAGAGCTCTCAGCACAATTTGGCGGGCAAATAACTATCCAAAACAGCCAATAGAACCAAAAAACAGGGTTTTTTCTTAGAAAAAATTATAAAGCCCAAATGGCATATAAACAATACACTAATCCAAAAAAAAGTGAAGCAATGAACAAAGGGCAAGGCGCACTGGAATACCTTTTGCTCATCGGTGGCGCAATACTTGTCGCAGTGATAGTGATTGCAATACTTGTTGGAATTTCAGGTTCAAGCGGAGATGAAACACTACTGGCAACAGCACACGGCCTATGCGCAAAATACCCGGACAACGAATGCGGCTCAAACATAGTGCAAGTGCGCGGACAGGCATACCCATGCATTTCACTTGGAGCAAGCCAGTGCAGGGCGACGAAAGCGATAGCAATAACTGATTGTGGAGCAGTGCTTTCAGCAGGAGAAACATACTATCTGGCAAATGACCTCCCCTTGGCAGGCGGGGCATTTGCCGGCACATGCCTTACAATTGGCCAAAATAATGTAAAACTGTACTGCAATAATAAAATTATAACAACAAATAGTGGCAGTGGAAGCATCTATGCAAGTGGAAGCAATGCAGTTGTAAGCAATTGCAATATAATTAATAATGCTGTAGGCGGCCTTGGAATAAATCTTGAAACCGGTTCGGGCAGCATTCTTTCAGGAAACAAGGTAAATGTTTTTGGGACGGCAATTGCCATTGCTGCCACAAGCGCGTCTAACCTCCTTCAAAATAATGACACTTGCGTAAGCCCGGTTAGCGGCAGAGAAATTTTTGCAGGTGTTGGCCAAAACGCGGCAAGCGCCACAAGCGGAAACAAGTGCACTGCCTGTTTGGATGGCGGCACTGGCACAATATGCACAGGGAGCACCTGCCAGGTTACATGCACATAATTATGGCAAACTGCCCAAAAATGTTCAAAAACAAATCCGGTTTGCTATAAGCCCGGATTGTTCAAAATATCCAATAACTGAATGGCTTGCAATGATGCAGCCACGCCAGGCAAAATTTGCCATTGTGAGCCTGGCTGTTAAACATTTTCATCCAGTTTATTTGTGAGTTTAAATGTTTTCACAAGGAACCAACCCGTTTGCCCGCCAGATGGAAGAGCGGAAGAAAAAAATCCAGCAAAATTTATCAAAAATTAAATACAAGATTGCTGTGATGAGCGGCAAGGGCGGTGTCGGGAAGACAACCGTTGCAGTCAACATTGCCGCCTTGCTTTCAAAGAAAGGGAAAACCGGAATATTGGACGCCGACATCGACTGCCCGAACGTGAACAAGTTTTTGGGAATAAACGAACGCCTGCCCATGGAGGGCGAAAAAACAATTGTCCCGATAGAAAAGCTCGGGTTAAAAGTTGTTTCAATGGCGTCACTGCAGGAGGCAGAGGACACGGCAATAATGTGGCGCGGACCGCTGATTGCAAACACGCTGGCACAATTTCTGGAAAACACTAAATGGGGGGAACTGGATTACCTAATTTTTGACGCGCCGCCCGGCTGTTTGTCTTCAGAGGTAACTATTTTTGGCAGCCCGCAAATAAAACCTATAATAGATATTAACCAGTTTTCAAACATTTATTCTGTTGATGCTTCTTTATCAAAAGAAAGCAAAAAATGGGTTTTCAATGGTAA
This sequence comes from uncultured archaeon, assembly GCA_964362395.1. Lineage (GTDB taxonomy): Archaea > Iainarchaeota > Iainarchaeia > Iainarchaeales > GW2011-AR10 > JACPKT01. Next base: position 5,325 of record CAYIER010000050.1, on the reverse strand, counting down.
ATTAATTAAAAGCAATGTTAAAAGGGTCTTGTCAACTGGCATCGCGCCTCTTTTGCGGCTTAAAACAAAAATCCGTTCTGTTTTGTGCACTACAAATCACCCTATTCTTGTGGTTGAAAAGTCCAATTCTGCAAGAGGCGCAAAGAGGCTTGCTTGGAAAAAAGCCGGGCAAATAAAAGCCGGGGATATTGCGGTTATCCTTAAAAAATTGCCTGATGAGGGAAAAGCATTTGACCTGCCAAAATTAGAGTCAAAAAGTAAAAAACCAATTAAGGTTATTTCTAAAACTACGGAAGATTTTTTGAGGGTGATTGGTTTTTTTATTGGGGACGGGTATGTACGCCTAAATGGCAAAGACAGATTTTTGGGTGTTTGGTTTGCAGAGCCAGACAATGGAAAGTACAGAAAAAAATATGAAAATTTGCTATCAATGCTCTTTAACGCCAACATTTTTACTCAAAAAAAAGAATTTGCCATTCTTTCGAATGTTGTTTGTGAATTGTTTGTTAAGCTTGGTTTGCATAAAAAAGCATTAGAAAAAAGAGTTCCCGATTGGATTTTTGCCTTGCCGTATCCCCAAATAGAGAGTTTTATTGAAGGGTATTGTGATGCTGATGGGCATAGGAGAATCTCTAAATCTGGGCACAGGAGAGCTGGATGGTTAAATTTTGAATCTCCAAATATGCTGCTACTTTCAGATGTACGAAATTTGTGTATAATGATTGGTTGGCATGTAACCAACCTTAACAACAGAACAAGAACTAATGTGCTTCCAAGCGGTAAAAAAATAACAAGTGTTTTTTGGGGATTTGAGGCGAATAAGCAAAACGCAAACAACCGTTTTGGTGCAAATCTTATTCGAGGCAGGATAATTGGGAAAGGGCTTGAAAATGATTATTTGGGTTTTTCCAAAATACTGAAAATTGAAGATGCTGGAGAAGGAGAGACATTTGACTTGCAACTTGAAGAAAACCATAATTTTATTGCTAATGGATTTATAGTCCATAATACTTCAGACGTTGCACTGAGCCTCATGCAAAATGTGGACATTTCAGGAATAATTGTCGTCTCAACGCCACAAGAAGTTGCACTGACTGATGCAAGAAAGGCAATGAACATGGCAAAGCAGTTTGGCGTGAAAATCCTTGGGCTCGTCGAAAACATGAGCGGTGACATGTTCGGCAAAGGAACCGTTGAACAGCTTGCTAAGCAAACAGGTGAAACATTCCTTGGAAGAATCAGCCTTGACAAAAAATTGCGTGAAATCACGGAACAGGGAAAAATTCCCGCAGTTGAAAACTCAAAAATCAGGAAAGAATTTGAAAAAATCACTGAAAATATCCAAAAAAGGCTTTAAAGAAAAAATTCACTGCTCGACTTTTACAACAATTTTTTTGCCGATAATCGGCAGCAGCCTTTTCAGCTCGATTTCACAGTCCTTTTCAAGGCGAAAAACATCTGCCGACTTATCCGGCAGCTTTCCATTTATCTCATAAGTGTAATAGCCTTCTTTGCCGTCAATTTCAGTTATGTAAGCGCCGTCGGGGCGCTTTTCAAATTTCAGGCCGGAAACCTCGCGCAATGCATCAAGGAGGCTCGTGCCCTTTTTCACCTTGACAACAAAAGATTCCTCAAACAACACAAACGCGGCGCGGATTTTTTTAACCGCCTCTTTCCTTATGTGCAAGACATGCGTGTTGCCAATTTTTTCCCGCTCAATAAGGCCGACCTCTTCAAGCACAATCACATGCTTTAATGCAACGGGGTTAGAAATGTTGAGTTCACGCGCAAGCCCTGCAATATGCGTGTCCTTTTTCATCAAAATCTGCAGGATGTTGCGCCGATTAGAATTGCCAAGAACCCGGAAAGCATCCACTAAAACCACACAGCTACAACCAAAATTATATTATCAATTTGGATAATGACCATTACCAATAATTTAATGGTTTTAAAGAGTTGTTTTAAACATATCCTGTATTCCAAAACAAAAACCAAGAACAGGAATGATTTTTTTGAAAAAAATTTTTTTGATTGCTGCATTGGTTCTTCTTGCAGGCACCGCACTTGCAGCAAAAACCGTTACGGTTAAATTCAATTTTCCCCTTGAAAGCGGAATTTCCGACATTTCAACCCAAACACCAGCCCCTGACGACGAAAATGCCTTCACAGCTTTTTTGCAGGCGGCAAACGAAAACGCTATAAGCTTGGACATTTCCTACTTTGATTTTGACGGGGATGGCATAAAGGAATCAGCATTTGTCAACAGCGCAAACGGGATTACACCAACCGGTGATTTTTCAAAATACTGGTCTTTTTCTGTGAACAACAAAAGTTCAATGGTTGGAATCAGCCAGAGCTTTCCAAACAATGGAGACACAATCAGCCTGGATTATTTTGAAGGAAACATGCCTGACGCAATTGAATGGCTTGCAGACCACCAGCAGGAAAACGGCCAGATTGGCCCAAACTTTTTCCAGAGCGCTTTTGCCGCAATGGGCCTAAGCCTTGCAGGAAAAAACAATGTTCACCTTGATTCTTCAATAATAAGCAAAGCCGAAAATTTTATTTTGTCCAATCAAGGAAACGATGCTGGCTTTGTTGACGAACTGAACACGGCGGTTGCAATAATGGCATTGAGTTCAAACGGAAAACAGGCAATCGATTTCATGAAAAACGGGAAAACGAGCATTGATTTTTTGGCTTTAAGGCAAAACAGCGACGGGGGATTCGAAAGCGGCACAAGCCAAAGCGACACGGACACCACCGCATGGGCAACCCTTGCGTTTATCCAGTCAGGAAAAAATTTGCCACAAAACAGCGGCCAAAGCCCCGCAGATTTCCTCCTGTCAGCACAGCACGAAAGCGGGGGATTTGGGTACAGCACTGATGACCCAAGCGACAGCATTGATTTCTCAGAGGAAGCAATAATTGCACTTGCGGCTGCAGGCAGCGAAAATGGCGTGCCAATACAAAAAGCAGCCGGTTACATTTCCTCAAAGCAGGGCAATGACGGCTGCATAACTGACGGTTTCCGCACAGCACTTGGAAGCGTTGCGTTGCGGTCGGCCGGTGAAACAGAAAAAGCAGGCAAAGCGCTTGACTGCCTGAAAACGCTCCAGAACGGGGACGGAAGCTTTGGGCGCACAACAAGCAATTCAAACGCGATCGACACTGGGCTTGCAATAATCGCGTTAAGCAAGGAAACATTCCCCCTGACAATAAGCCAGACAAGCGGGATTGACCAAAATGGCGTTGTCGGCGTGAATTCAATCATAAAATTTGTCGTGCAGGTAAAAAACAACGGCAAAGTTTTAGCAGAAAATGTAAATGTTTCACTGCAAGGAATTCCTTTGGAATGGATTTTTGACTCACAGCACGGGTCAATTGGCCACTTTGACAAAATAAATCCCGGTGAAACAAGGACAGCTGAAATTTTTGCAAAAATGATGGAAACAGGCACCCTTGGAATCACAGCAAAAGCAACAACGGACAACTCCGCACTTGCAAGCAATTCAAACATAATTAAAGTTGACGTGCAGGACGCACAGCTAGCGCTCAGTTTAACATTTGTGCCGCAGTAAAAAAAAACGAACAGATTCGCACCAAATTAGCAAAATGAAATATTAATTTTCTTCAATTGCCAATTTGGCATTGCAATCTATACATGCCCCGTCTACCCTTACAGGGCACGCGACGGGACAATAATATCCAATATAATGCCGGATTACTATGAAAAAAATGGGCAAAAATACAAAGAATTCATTATTGATTGTTGCAGCTTTGCTGCTTGCAGTTTGGATAATTGTTTTTTTCAGGCTACAAAGCACAGGTTTTTTTGCGCTGCAAGGACAAACTGCACAAGTGGAACAAAAAACTTTAGAGCAAGGACCGGAACAAAAAAAAGAGGTAAACCTGAACATGTCTTTTGAGGCCGTAAAGCCAACGCAGCTGGCTGCACGGCTGGTTAAAGGGCAGCTTTTGCCCTGCCCGCAATATTCTGCACTTGAATTTGAAGTCAGAAATACTGGAAAATTTTTGGCAGAAAGGGTGTTTGTTGATTTCCCCCCAAATTTAAAAACAGCCCAATGCAGCAATTGCGCCATAAAAAAACTCAGCGCAGGGGCAATGGAAATAATCACCATAAATGCATGCAATTCCTTAAACGAAGGAATAGAAGTGGGTTTTTCATCAATTAACGCAGAAAAACAAGCAGTAAAAATAAGCTGATTTCGTGCACCCTGAAAAAAAACCACATATTTAAATAAATTTGCAGACAGAGTCTAATTAAATTTTTTAAAAAAAAATTGAAAAAAAAAGTTTTGAGATGAATTTTGCAAAATCACCCGGCTCCTTTGAAGTAAAAGAAATACTCGTGCCTGTCTTTGACGGCGGAAAATATTTTTATTACTCCATGAAAAAAACCAGCATTGACACGCTTTCTGCCGCAAATTCAATTGAAAAAGAGAACAACGCAAGGGTTTATTTTTCCGGCTTAAAGGACTCAACAGCAAGCACCGTGCAATGGATTTGTGCAGAAAAAAAACTTGCAACCCCGGCTGATGCGCGCATTTCACTAGAATTTTTCGGAAAAAGCAGCAAAAAAATTTTTGCCGGCATGCATTCCGCAAATTATTTCAAAATCAGGCTAACTGATGTTGGCATCAAAGAAAAAAAATTCCTTTCAAAACAGCTGAAAAAATCGGTTTTTCCCAATTATTTTGACGACCAGCGCTTCAACGACAAAACAACCGCGCTTGGAAAAGCACTGCTTGAAAAAAACTTCGAATCAGCAGCAAAAATTGCGCTGACAAAAAAACTTGCATTTGAATCGGAAAAATCAATGCAAATAAAAAAACTAATCAGCGACAACTGGGGAAACTGGGAAACACTTTTAGCAAAAGACACTATTCCGGAAATAAAGAAAAAAATTTTTGCATTATTAAAGCAGGAAAACGATTTCGAAAAAGCGGTTTTGCTGCTTGAGCCAAAAAGCGTTTCGCTTGCCTGCAGGGCAATCCAGTCAGCACAGTTCAATGAATCCTTAAAGGCAGAAATAGGCAAGCAAAAAAACCGCGGCCAAAAATCCATTGAAATATTTTCAAGCAATTTTCCAATCAATTTCAGCCCAAAAGGCATCAAAAGACAACTCAAAATACCGCCAGTTTTTCCGCAAAAAAACAGCCTTGAAAGAAAAACTTTTTTTAATGCAAAAAACATTAAAACAGCTTTCAATGCAAGCAACTGCACACTTGAATTTGAATTAAAAAAAGGAAGCTATGCGACAATTTTGGTGAAATGCATCAAAGAACTTGCAGGAAAATAAAC
>CAYIER010000049.1:386-8388 GCA_964362395.1 uncultured archaeon | reverse complement strand
CTCCAAGAAAGTTTTAAATATGGGTTTGGGCAATATCTAACGTGTTGTTTATGAATACTAAAGGCCAAGGTTTTGAAGTTTTTAAACTCCTGATTGCAGCAATTGTTGCAGGCGCAATTTTGGCAATTTTGCTGCCGCTCCTAAACATTGATTTTACCGGGAGGGACCCGACAACAGTTGCCGCGGAAAAAATCAAGGCAGGCATCACGCTTCCTGGCACATCACTTTTCACTGACACCGTGTCATTTAAAAAAAACCAGCCATTGGTTGCGTCCACGCTTGCAAATAACTCAAGGCAACTCAACGAAGACCAGGTGTGCGTAAGCAAAGGTGATTTTGAAAACGACCCAACTTTTGATGATTCACAAAGGCCTGGCAAACAAATTGCCTATACTGGCACCGGGAAAGCAGTAAAAATGGTTGTTTTATGTGACTCTGGAACAAAAATAAGCGAAAGTGCAGGGAGTTTGCCCGGATTAAAGTCTGAATGGTTAGGGCCATGCGAGGGATTCGATTCTTCTGACCAAATGTTCTGCCTAGTGGCATTGAAATATAATTCTTAAATTTTAAATTTGGTTAAAAATCACACCAAACCCTTAAATATCCCTTTTTGTTATCATTCTTCTATGGGCTTGTTTGGTTTGGATGAGCGTGCTCAGGGCGAGTGGAGCAGCATTTACTTAATCATCATTTTCATAATCGCCGCGCTTTTGCTGATTGGGATAGTGAAGCCGATGTTTAAAAACAGCCAGGAAATAGTCAAAAGCACTGCTGCGGTTAACAAATGACACGCCTGAATATTACCGTCCCGCCGAAGGCGGGACACATATAGATTGCCAGCGAATCTGTTCGCTGAACGTGAATTATTTAAACTACCATGGCGTTTCTAATACTATGTTTGGGCAAAGGGGGCAGGAAGCAGCGCCGTTTGAACTCCTTGTGGCCGTGGTTATCATGGGGTTTGTGCTTTTGGCAGGCGTGAACGTGATGGATGTCCTTCGAAAAGAAGAATGCAAGGGGCAACTTGACAACCAGTTAGAAAAAATAAAAGTGGCAATTGAAAGCGTTGTTTCAGGCGAAGGGCAAAAAGACTTTTCATTCACTTTGCCAACTTGTTTTCAGAGAAACCAAAGCAGAAATGATGTGCAGCCTTCTTTACTTAAGATAATCGACAAACAATCAAGACAGATTTGTTCGGCATATTGCACTGGTGGGAAAGTCGAGTGCATGCTTCTTTGGTTTTCCTCGCAGGAACATCATAACGTCAAATGCCTGAACATTTCAACGGTGACAAATTTTCCTGCTGTGCCAGGCCAAGAGCCGTGCAATGACAATTTCGAGGGCCTTACAGTAAAAGCAAGGGACTTAAAGGAACCAATAGAAGACGGCCAATATTTGCTGGTTAGAAAATTTTATTTAGGAAGCACAAGCGCTGACATTTGTGCCTACAAAAAAGAGGTGAGATAAATTGCTTGGCTTTGTTTTAAGCAAACTAAACCTGTTAATCCTTGTTTTTGCAATTTTTGCAATTTTGTCTTTTTTCACTTTCAGTTTAATTGACCTGGTAAAAGTGTATGAAAGCCGCCTTGTGCTTGAACAGCTATCAAGCAAGGCATACTCTTTGGTGAGTTCTCCCTCGTATTGTTTTTCCGATTCCTTTGATTTGCCGCGCTCAATAGTGGTTGGAGGAGACGAATTTTTTTACATAGTAAAAATTTCAAAGCAAAAAGTCAAAACCGTAGTCAACGGGGAAGATCAAACTGAGACAATAGTCATTTTTTCCCTTATACCAAGAAAAGAATACCTGGGTTTTGTAAAAGGCAATGCAAAAGAGCCGCCCTCAGTTGCGGCATCAGCTTTTAGGACAAGTTCTGGCGTCCGTTTGTTTTCCCGGACTTATTTTGGGGAAGAATATAAAGGGACTGTAAGCGAGCCAACTGAAGACGAAATAATCGTTGACCCAAGCACAAAGAGCCCTTTTGAAACAATTGAGTTCCGCAAAGAAATAATCAGCGGGCAAGAGCACGTTTATATTTTCCCATGCAGCGGCTCCAAAGGGAACTGCGAACAGGTAAAATGCGAGGTTGCCTGCGACGCATTTGCGGAAAATGCTGCTGTCGGGACATGCACAGAGCAAGCCTGCGTTGCAGACGAACTGGTGGCGACATTCAAATGCTAGAAAAAGGGTTCCTTGGCCCAATTGGCGATGACCTCCCATCGCTTATCCCGCTCCTGTTTGCACTGCTTGTTTTTTTTTCCACGTTCTCTTTTTCGTTTGGCGTGTTCAACACTGAAAACACCTCTTTTCAGGAAGACATCGCTGTGCTCAACGTTTCAAGGATTTTAAAGGGCACAAACTATATCACAAGCTACAATGATTTTGCGCAAAAATGTGCAAGCATCAACATTTCAAACACAAAATTCATTGCAAGGGTAACAAACTATTTTACGGCACCCGATGCATATGCGCAAGACAATCATGGAAACGAAAATCCGCGCGCTTTTGAATTAAATGCTTTTGCTGCAACAGACCCACTCACACTGATGCCAGACACTTCAAAATCATTTAAATGCGACAACCGAAACATTGACGGCGAAGAACTGCAAAGAATAAGGGCTTTCCCAAAAGATTATTTCAGCGCAAAAACCGTCGTAGTAAAAATTTACCCCCTCGTGGTTGAAGACAACCGCATTGTTAAGCCGATGCATTTGGTGGTGATTGCTTGGCGCTAAACAGCAAAGGTCAGGCTGCGGTAACCGATGCGCTGTATTTCCTGCTAATCGTTACAGGGGTGAGCATCCTTCTTTTTTCTTTTGCAAACTCTTACGGGAACACGGTGCGCGAAAAAATCACGAGCAACTACAACACCACGTTTTCAACGGATGCCCTGAAAACAATCCTTTACAGCAGCACTCCGCGCGACCCGTCAAAAAGCCTCTACGATGACCCAACCAGAATAGAAGTGGACCACCTGCTTGCGTTTTTGAAGGAAGACTATTCCGATGACGGCTCGATTTCCTGCAGTGCAAAAAAAGTGCTTGCAAAAGACATAAAGGAAATCCTTTCCCCGATTGCAACCAACTTTGACTACGCTTTTTTTGTTTCAATCACTGGAGTTGGCGAAAAATATGTGTACATATTGCTCAAGGCAACCGACACATCCACTTCAGGCGGAGCAGTGCACTACCTGTTCTGCGGGGAAAACCCGAATGAAGGCGTTTCCAGCAACGCGCGCTTTTCAAATTACCCGGACATGCAAAAAGCGCTCAACAATCTATTGGTCAGTGTTGGCCAGACAAGCGCGGCATCTTCCCGTCTGAAGCTTTCAAGGGTGGATGAAAGCGGCAGCATTGACACAGGCTCAAACGCGGAAGCAAACCTGATTATCTGGAGCGCAACCTGCCTTTTGTCGCAGGCAGAATGCAAAGAAAAAGACACTGCAGCAGGTGTATTTGAACAAAAGTTTTTGGCACCCCCTTGGCAGTGCATCGATGTCACGGAAACGGATTTAACCCGGGAAACGGATTTATCGTGCTGACTTATTCCTTGCCTTGAAAGCCGAATTGCATTTGGGGCACGTAAAATTTGTGAAATCCTTTAAGTTCTCCACTTTTTTTGCACAATGACTGCAAAAAGCGGCTCCACATTCTGGGCAAAACAAAATGTCTTCCGCACGGGTTTTGCAGTTTGGGCACTTTGCACTGCCTGTTTCAATTTCTTTTGACACTGTGCCTGCCCCGCCTTCAAGGCTTGCAAGCTCTTTTTCAAGGTCACCCAAATCCGAATCGCCAAGCAGGTCATTGGCCTGCAGGCCGCCTTCTGTTCCTCCCGATTTTTCCCCTGAAAAAAGGTCTGAAACATTGATTCCTGCAAGTTCGGTTTCAGTCTGCTCTTGTTTTGGAAGCTCTTGTGTTTCCTGTGAAAATTCCCCTTGCTTTTCCTCATCGCGTTCTTGTTTTTTTCCGTGCCGCAACAACCGCCTTTGCCTTCGATCGTCCAAAGCACTCAAATTGCCTTCAACAGTTTTTTCTTCTTTGCCTGAAACAACCGGCTGGTCAAAACCCTGCCTTCTTTGCCTTCGCTCCTCCAAAAAACTGTGCCTTGGCTTGCCAGTGTTTTGCAGTGGTTCATTGCTTTCCTGCTTTATCTGCCGGTAAATTGCGTCCGCAATCTGGTCAAGCTCACTCCTTGTCGGAAGCCTGTCATGCTCTTGTTTGAACCTCTGCATTTCGCCAAAAGCAAGCTTTGTTGTCCTGTCATTGACATCTTGGCGGCTCAAAAGCCGTGGCTCGGGGATTTTTTTGCTTAACATTTTTTCGGCTTTTTTTTCAACAAACGCCCTAAACCGGTCAACGGGGTTTTTTTCCTTGTCATCTCTTGGCATTTTCAAACCCTTCTTTCAGAGCCTTTAGCTTCCCCTTTTTTTCACTAAGAAGCCGCTTTAACGGGCTCTCGCTGTTCCCGGCCTTGGGTTCGCCTTTGGTTTTTCCGCCAGCCTGTGGCTCCAAATTTCGCCCCTGTACAGCTTTTTTTTGCAAAAAATTTTCAAGCGGGTTTTCTTCCACCCCAATCACCATCGGGAGGTTTTTTGAGCGCTCTTCTTCCTGCTTTTTTTTCTGCGCGATTTTTCCCTCGATTTCCAAAAGCAGGTCATCTGTACTCATCCCGACAAACGAGGGCTGCTTTTGCAAAAGCTGCTCTTTTTTTGGGATTTTTTCCAAAAGCGGCGCGGAAACGTCAAACACAATCGGGCCGTCCTTTTGATGCAGCGCTTCTTTTTGCAAAACCAGCTTTTGCGGAATCACGCTGCTAAGCGACTCGCGCCTTTTTTCATTCAGCCTTTTTTTGAGCTCCTCAAGCTGTTCCTGCGGCGCGTTGACAATAACAAGCCCCGGGTCAAGCTCTAGGCGGCCCTGCGCCTTTGCAGCGGCAACTTTTGCGGAAAGCACCAAACCCGGGACCACTAGGTTCACTTTTTGCTTCTTGAAAAACTTCCTCATCAGGGTAAGCGCGCCAACCGAAAAAACAAAACTCACTGCCATAAGGGCAAAAAAAAATTCCCTAAAGCCGATTCCAAAAAACGGGGACAATGAAAGCACAAGAGCAATCATTGCGACAACCACAAAAAAACTTGCCCCAAAAACAAAGCTCCAGCCCTTCTTGTAGCTTGCCGCCAAAACCCTGATTTTTGGCCAACCGCTGCGCAAAAAAAGGTACCCAAGGCTGGACGAACCCGCCACCGCATACAATAGGAAAAAAAAATCCAAAACAAAATCAAGCACGAAAGCCAAACAAACCAAACCCCGCAAAAACCAAAAATTTTTCGAAACGAAACGAATACTTACTAATAGAAAATTATACTAGTTAAAATAATTACCGCTGTGGAAAAAAACCAAAAAAAACCGGTTTTTTTTGCAAAACCGCCAAGAATAAAAAAGAAAAAGGTGTTTTTTTATGGAGCGCTTTAAATGCCAGCCAAAAGAATGCCGCCAAGAAAAACCAAAAAAGCCCGGTTCAAAAGGCCACTGGCGCCCGTGCAAACTGCACGACTCCAGATTATTGCGGCAAAATTTTTCTTGCACGAAGCAGCATTACTGTACCCGGAAAAAGAATTAACACCTAAAATACTTGCACTGCGTGCGGCAAAAATTTCAGGCACAAGGCCCAAAGGGCTGCCAAAAATAATTTCATATGTCAGGGGTTTTTTGTCCCGGGAAAAAAAAGCAATGGAAAGAATCCGGATTGCAAGGGATTCATGCATGAAAGCAGGGCTGACACAGGAAGCAGCCGGTTTGGTTGCGCAATTTGACAAAATAGGCACAGCAGTCATAAATGCCGAAAGACTTCTCCCGCCAAAAAAACCCGCGGCAATTAAGCCCAAAAGAAAAATTCCAAACTAGGCTTTTCATATTAATTCAAAAATATATTATTGCCCCGCCACAGGCGGGACACGTATGCGGTGCAACAAATTGCCAAAAGAAAATATTTTTCAATATTCAATTGGTAATTTGTTGAACAAATTGGCAAAAAAATGCCATAAATTATTCACTTGCCAGTTTGTTAAAACTCACGCAATGGTTTTTTTTCACACAAAAAACACGTTTGCCTCGTTTAGCCCCGTGAGCACAAACTGTATCGCGATTGCAAGCAAAAGCAGCCCCATTATTCTCGTGATTACCTTCATTCCCGTCAGCCCGAATATTTCGGAAATTTTTTTTGACTGCATCAACAGCAGGTAGCTCAAAACAAATGCCGCGGTCGAGCCGATGACAAAAGCGCTTAGCTGTTCCGCGCCAGTTGCCTTGCTTGCAAGCACAATTCCAGTGGTGATTGCGCCCGGCCCAGTGATGAGCGGGATTGCAAGCGGCGTCACCGCAAGGCTGTCCTGCAGCTCCACTGACTCCATCTCTTTTTCCGTCAATTCTGTGCGTGTCTTGAACCCAAAGAGCATTTCAAGCGAAATCAGGGACAAAAGGATCCCGCCGGCGATTTTGAAGGAAAAAATCTGTATGCCAAGGTAGTCAAAAATCCGTGTCCCAAAAAAACTGAAAAAAAAGTACGCCACAAATGCAATCACGGAACTTTTCTGGATTATTTTTTTCCTTTCCTCAGCAGAGTACCGCTCCAGAAAAGAAATGAAGACCGGAATGTTTGCAAACGGGTCAACAATGAAAAACACCGATGCAAAAACCAATACCAAGAAACCAGTGGTGTCCATCAATGCCTCACTTCAAGCCCTTTTTAAATGCAGAATTTTGCGGGATGCCGTTTATCGGGATACCGTTTAAAAGGACAAAAAAAAGGTTAATAAATTCAATGGTGCATCCCAATAAATGTAGGTTGCCATTTTGGGTGGGCGCCGCAAAAAATTGCCTTTTAAAGGCCGGGGTGAAGTAATGCCAGTAGCAGCATCAGAATATTTTTATATGAAAGCAAAAAAGAAACTCATGACTCTTGAATTAGAGGAAGGGGAAGACGTCTTTAAATCCGTCAAGGCCGCAATGAAGCAGTACAACATAAAAGAGTGCAGTGTAACAACAATGGATGGGCCGATAAAAAAGGGAATGATGAACACACTTAACGGTTCAAAGTACAGCGCGGTAAAACTTGACAACACCTTGATTTTAAACGCAAGCGGGAACTTCAAGCTAAGCTTTGACGAACTGTTTGGCGGCCTGCATGTCCTTGCCAAGATTTCAAAGCCAATCAGCGGGACATTTGCAAGCGGAGTAGCCGGAAACGGCCTCAAAATCGGCCTGACTTTTTACGAACAAATCCCGGCAGAGTCAAAGCCAAAAATGTGAAGAAATCGTTGCCAATAAAACCGCAATTCGCTCCAAATTAATTTTTTGCACCCATTAAACCGGCAGTTACTATTTTATACTACCTTTGTGAATTATTGTTTCAGATGGCCCAAGACATATTTTTGCTTGCATTTTTTTCCCTGCTTGACTTGTTAAAGGGCTCAATCATTTTCTCGATACCGGTTTTTGTTTTCGTTTTCGTGGCAATTTTTGTAAGAAAAGCATTGGCGCAAAAATATGGCTGGCAATGGTTTTCGTCAAGCCTTGTAACCACATACTTCCTTGTATTTTCTCTCGTGCTAGTAATCTATGCACTTCCAATAGTTGATGTCAACAATTCAGTGCAAAACTACCCCATTCTTCCGGAACTTGCGCCAACCCCACTGGAAATTGCAGCGCCGATACTCCTGCAATTTTTCAGGCTGCTGGTTGTTGCGCTCATACTGGCTTTTATCCTGATGCCGATAGAATTTGTCGGCCTGTTCTTGTTTGAAAAAATCTCGCAAAAAATCAGGGCCGCATACGTTGTCCACGCGTTTTTGGCTGTTTTTGCCTCAACTTTTTTTTCCCTTGCAATAATAATTTTCCTGGTGCCATGGATTGTTCCCGGAATAATTTTCCTGATTAATTATGGCTTTGCTTAGCCGTCACGTCCACCCTTCGGATACAGGCGACTGGTACGGGTGCCACTTTAGTG
>CAYIER010000049.1:0-376 GCA_964362395.1 uncultured archaeon | reverse complement strand
TTGAGTGACAGTGGTTTTTGCATTAATTTTGGTTTTTTTTTCTTTTTTGGATAAAAACAAATTTCTTATTGGCTCAATAGCACTAATAATCCTGACTCTGTCTTTTTTGAAAATTCATTTCTTTTCATTTGGTTTTTTGATTGGCGGCATTTTTTTTGCTTTATTTTTGTTTTAAGTGCAATTTTTTCTTACTTGGCTTTAAATCTAATTTTGGCAACAGTTGCAACTTTTTTGGGGCACGAAAAATTCATCAAACTCATTTTTGGCGGGGATGTTGTCCAATTAAACCCTTAAATGCCAATTATGGCCAAATTCAATTAATATAATTAAGTATATATAGTGAAATCGCCTATTTTTTACCAGCATGACTTTGGCG
>CAYIER010000048.1:0-8420 GCA_964362395.1 uncultured archaeon | reverse complement strand
TCCAGTTTGTGGACTTGGGCGAGATGGACGACTTTGACAAAACAAAGGCACAAACAACCGCGCAGAACACTCTTGACAAAATAAAAAGGATATCAAAGGCAGAAACACAGCTTGTAGTCCACGTCAAGCGCCACGAAGCAGAGGGCACAAGGAAAAAATACTCAATCCATGCGCGGGCAAACTGGCCGGGGCACTTTTTTGAAGCAACCCACGTTGAATGGGATTTCTTGACCGCAACACAAGGCGCGCTGAACGCGCTGCTTTCCGAAGTCAAAAAAAAGCACGGCAAGGAAGAATCACTAAAAAAAGGGCGCTAAACTTTCCAGGTAACCTTCACATGGTCTGTCCTGAATTTCTGGTTGACTCTTGTTTCAGAAACACTCATTTTAACCCCGCTTTTGTGCATGAGAAGCCCGAGCCATGCAATCATTAAACCGTTGTCGATTGCGACGGCTGGCGGCGTCACAAACAGTTTCACTCCACGTGCATCGCACATTTCTTGAAACATTTTTTGCAGTGCCTTTGAGCACGCAACGCCTCCGGTCAAGAGCACTTCTTTTTTTCCTGTGTGCGCAAGCGCGCGCTCGGTGACCTCGCAAAGCATTGCAATGGATGTATGCATCAGCGAATAGCACAAATCCTCTTTTGAGTGGCTTTTTGCCTTTTTTGAGGCAACTGTAAGCAGCCCAGAAAAAACGAGGTCCATCCCTTTGACCGTGTAAGGCAGTTCAATCAGGGTTTTTCCTAAAAAATACATTTCGTCAATTTTTGGCCCAGCAGGAAAACCGATTCCGAGCTCCCGTCCAAAAGAATCAAACAGGTTCCCGATGCCTATGTCAAGCGTTTCCCCAAAAACACGGTAACAATTGCTTTCGTACCCGATTATCTGCGAGTTCCCGCCGCTAGCGTAAACTACCAGTGGGTCGCGTGAGCCGCAGAGTTTTTTTCCGATTTCAATGTGTGCAACGGGATGGTTGACGCCAAGCAGCGGCTTGTTGTGAAGCAGCGCAAGCGTCCTTGTGGCAACCGCCCCGACTTTGAGCGCTGGCCCCATTCCCGGTCCCTGTGCAAACGCAAAAACATCAATATCTTTTATTCCGACGCCGGCTTTTTGCAGGGCATTTTTCAGCACCGATTCAGCCCACTGCAGGTGGTGGTCCGCGATTTCGCGCGGAATCATTCCGCCGCTTTCAGTTGTGTAGCTGTGCTTTTCGTTTGCCAAAATATTGCACTTTTCGTCAACTATTCCTGCGCCAAACGTGTGGGCCGTACTCTCGATTCCGAGGCAAACCAATTTTCCACCCTTCATTTTTTCACCACTTTCCCGGCCTTTTTTATGTCTGCCAAACCGATTTTCCCTTTCCTTAAAATTTTTTGGCTTTTTGAATCAAAAATCACGCTTGGCTTTCGTTTCGGCAGGTTTCCTGCATCAACAATCAAATCAACCTTTTCTCCAAAAACTTTTATTGCCTTTTTTGCCGAAAAAACCGGCTTTTGCCCGTGAAGGTTTGCAGAAGTCGAAACTATTGCGCCGCCGAATTTTTTTGCAAGCGCATTTGCAAACCTGTTTTCTGAAACACGGAAAGCAATTGTTTTTCCCGCAATTGCATTTAGCGCGCCTTTTTTCTTTTCCACGACAAGCGTCAATGGCCCAGGCATGAATTGTTTTGCAATCAATTCATCTGCCTTTGAAAGTTTTGCGATTTTTTTTGCAAAAGAAATGTCTGGCACAAGTATTATTAGCTGCTTTGTTTTTGGCTCTTTTTTTGTCCAGTGCACTTTTTGAACCGCGCGCGGATTCCCTGCATCGCAGCCGATTCCATAACTTGTCTCGGTAGGGTAAACGATTACTTTGCCTTCCCTTACTGCCTCTTCTGCCGCCGCAAGCGCGTTTTTTCCTTTAACCAAAACGATTTTTGCCTTCAAAACAGCACCGCCAAAAAAACCAGGTTGTAAAAAAAGTGTGCAGCAATGTTTGGGTAAATGCTTTTGTTTTCATTGAACGCAACTGCAAGGATTGCCCCAAGAATCATGGCGCCAATCACTTCCGCCACCGAACCGTAAAAAAAGTGTGCCAGGCCAAAAACAACAGATGAGCCGGCAATTCCGAGCTTTTTCACAAGGAAACCGCGGAAAAAAACCTCTTCTGCCGCCACGCGGACAACAAGAAAATACGCCAATGCAAGCGGTGCAGTGTTGCGGATTTTGTCAACGCTGTTTGAGACTTTTTCTAAGTCGTTTTGGCCAGCAGCTGAAGTGATGATTGAGGTAATCAGCGAAAATGCAATCAGTGTGAAAAAAAGGATTAACGTGTTTTTTGCGTCTACCAAAAAGCCGTTTGAATGGAACCCGAGCTCTTTTTGAAAATCGGCTTTCTTGCGTGCAAAATAAAGGATCGGGAAAAAAATGAGTGCAAAATCGAGCAGGAAATTTAAAAAAAAAATGAGAGGAATTTTTTTCTCACCTTTTTTTCATTTCAGTGAAGCTGCAGTTCCCGCAAGTGACGCGGTCCTTGTGGTCTGCCAAAAACACCCCGTGGCCGCACTTTGGGCAGGATTTCCTTGCCCGCACCAGCCTTTCTCCCTCGATTTTGTACAATGAGCCCTTTGTGTGTTTTTTCTTTTGCTTTGCTTTTTCCGCCATAACCATTGCCTTCAATTATTTTTTTGCCTTCACTGGAGCCGCCTGCTCTTCCTGTTTTGGCTGCTCTTTTTTCTCCGCTTTGCCAAAGTTCCGTTCCAGCATGTATTTTGGCTCGGTTTTTTCCATTGACTGCTTTGAATCATAAATCCTTGCAGTGCCGGAAAGGACATGGGACCCGAATTTGTGGCGGATGCTTTTTACAATGACCATTTCTTCCTTTGAATTTGTCAGTGCCGCAAGCTTTTCCCGAATTTCTTTTCTTTTTGGCATTGACTGCATGCCTGCCACCTCAAATTTTATTTCATCCATTTTCAGGAACCTGTTTTTTTCCTTTGAACCAATGCTTACATCCATTTTTTCACCTGCTCGCCGGCAAAAACCGGCAGTGCTTTTTGTCCCGTCTGCGACGGGACTTTTATTATTATTTGATAAATTGCCTGCATCGCGTTTTTCACCTGCTTAACCTTAATGCATGCTTTCCGATTGTTGAAATCCCCATTTTTTTTGCAATTTCTGACTTTTCCGGGTCAATTATCAGCACGTAACCCCGCCAGAATGTCGTGAAAGCCGTGCCTGCACAGACAGGGCACTTGTCCCCCTCAGTTATTACTTTCCTGCATTGCCTGCATGCCCTTTCCGCGGTCATTTTCATTCCCCCACGTCGGCAAAAACCGGCAGTGCTTTTTGTCCCGTCTGCGACGGGACTTTAATCCCAAAGTGCAATGTCATTTCTTCGCCTCTTTTCTGTGCTCAATTTTTTCTGCTTTTGGCTGCTCTTTTTTCTCCGGCTTGTCGGCGTGCTTTTTTTCCTTTGCCTCTTTTGCCTTTTTGTCAGAGTCCTTCCATTCCTTTTTTCCAAGGCCAAGCTGCCTCATTGTCAGCCCGATTTTTGAATTTGAAACAGTCCCTTTAAGGCTGACCGTAATAATCCTTGCAAGGACAACGTCATTTAAACTTAGCTTTTTCTTTGATTCCTTCCCGATAAACGTCTTGCCTTTCGCGTCATAGTTGATGTAGTCGTCCATTATCTGGCTCACGTGCACCAGCGCCTCAACTGGCCCGGTTTTTACGAACGCGCCAAACTCCGTGACTTCTGAAACAACCCCTTCAACAACTTCGTGCAGTTCCGGTTTGTACACAAGCATTTTGATGTTCGTGTTATAGTAAACGCTCCCGTCCCCCGGCACGATTTTTCCCTCACCGATGTTTTCAACATCAAAAATCGCAATCACTATGCCGAGGTCTTCGTCAAGCAGGCCCTCGTATTCCTGCTGAAGGATTTTCAGCACCGAATCATTGAGATCCTTGCTTAAAAGCGTCGGCGGCACCCGAACGGTGTCATTAATGCTGTAGATGTTGAACATTTTTTTTCCTCCTTAAACAATTTCTGCAAATTTTTTTTGCCTTAAAAAAATAACCCGGCCGTGTTTTTCCATGACGGCCAATTTCAGCCCTTTGTCGTTTGACGCAATAACAGCTTTGTCAGAAAGCTTTATTAGCGCCTCATCGGCGCCAACTGCCTTCACAATAACCTGCCTGACGTTGTTTTTTTCAATCAATTCCCTTGCAATCCGGACACTTGCATGGCTTTTTTTTCCCTTTAAAGCAATCCTTGAAAGCTCTTCAATTACCTGCTTTGGGACAATAAAATCCACTTTCCCAAATGTTTCCCTTATCTGCCTGAATATATCCACTTTTAGCTCGCTAACGGATAAAAGCATATTCGTGTCAAGCGCAACCCTAACCGGCAATGCCATAAGCTGCAAGCCTCCAAGAGGTTTTATCCCTTTTGCTGATTGCGATTCTCTGGTTTGTTTCAGCAATAACAGGGGTTTTCAGGGCAATTTCAAAAATGTTGCTTTTCACCTGCTTTACGACGTTGCCGACTGCAACGCTTGTGCCGACAACAAGCACAACCATGTCGTTTACTTTGATGCCTTCAAGCGAGCCAGTAATGAGCCTTTTGAACGGATAGATTTCAAGCCTCAGCACCTTTACCGGCTCCGGCAAAGTCCCGGCCTTTGCAAGCATCTGGCCGCGCATCTGGTCGCCCTGCGTGACAAACGGGTCAAGCAAAGTTGCAATTGCAATCAATCCCCCTGGCACTGCCTTTGGGATTTTTTTGCTCTCAACGCTTAAATTCACGACTTTTATCTGCAATTTTTTGCCGTTGATTCCTGGCGAAAGCTCAACCGTGTCGCCCACTTTTAGCTCGCCGCAGATGATGCTTCCGCCAAGGATTCCGCCCTGCAGTTCCTCTGGCTTTGTGCCGGGCTTGTTGACGTCAAAACTCCGCACAACATACATCTTTAGGCTCTTTTTGAGGTCATGCGGCGGGGTTTTGATTGTGGATTCGATGGCTTCAATCAAAAGGTCAATGTTTGTCCCGAAATTTGCGGCAATCGGGATTATCGGTGAATTTTCAAACCCGTAGGTTTTCAAAAAATTTTTTATTTGCACAAAATTTTTTTTGGCGTGCTCTTTGTCAACAAGGTCAACCTTGTTCTGTGCGACAACAATGTTTTTCACGCCGCTGATGCTTAACGCCATCAAATGCTCTTCTGTTCTTGGCTGGGGGCACTCCTCGTTTGCTGCAACCACCAAAACCGCCCCCTGCATGAGCGTTGCTCCGGAAAGCATCGTTGTCATGAGCGTTTCGTGCCCTGGGGCGTCAACAAAACTGACTTTCCGGCTTACTTCCGCTGCCGCGCCGCAGTTTGGGCACTTTGGGGCAATTGAATAGCTTTCCGGACTGCTGCATTTTTTGCACCTGTAAAAAACCGTGTCGGCGTACCCCAGGCGGATGGATATCCCCCTTTTTATTTCCTCGCTGTGCGTGTCGGTCCATTTGCCGGTAAGGGCTTTCACAAGTGACGTCTTGCCGTGGTCGACGTGTCCGATCATTCCGATGTTTATTTCCGCCTGCACCGGCTCTTTTGCTTCGCCCGCAAAATCGGGCGGCGCTTTTGCCCCGTGCGAATGCGTTGCTGCAACATTTTTGGTTTTCATAGCTTTTTCACATAACCCTAAAGTATATTATCGTCCCGTCGCCTGCCCTGCCTTGCAAAGGTAAGTGAAGACGGGGCAAGTATCGCGTGCTTGTGCCCGCAAAGGTATAAACGGGGCGAGCCATTTGTTTTCATTTATTTTTTTCTCCCTTCTTGAATTCTGCTGTTTCCATTTCCTTTGCCGCCTCGGTTGTTCCTGCGGCTTTCAAAGAGGCTTCAACAAGCTCTTCTTTTGCGCTAGTCTTTTTCTCTTTCTTGTCAACCACAATCATTTCGTCTATTTTTTTTCCCCCGTACTTTGTGATTTTCAAATTCACCTGAGCGATGTCATTTGCAATGGTGTTTCCCCGCTCAGTTACCTTGATGCGCAGCCCCTCTTTTTTGTTTTTTGTGACAAAATTTTTGTTCCTTCTTGTCCCGGCAAAATATCTTTTCATCGGGAACCCGTCTGAATCGGAACCTCCGGTAATGACCGCCTCGTAATCGGCAAGCCCGATTGAATCAAGGCTTATCGTGTCACCTATTTTTTTGTCAAAAAAAGCAGACTCGTCGTCGACTTTTTTCGGATACGCTTTTCCTGTTTTTGGGTCAGAAATAACCACGTTCATTTCGTTTCCTCCTCTTCTTTCATCTCTTTTTTTTCAAACGCAATTATTTTTTCAAGCAGTTCGATGTCCTCTTCCCCAAGTATTTCCCTCAACTTGCTTAACTCTTCAAGATGCTTTTTTGGAATAAACGAATACAGCTCGTCCCTTTCATGCAGGTTGCGCCCGACAGTTGCACCGCTGATTGAAACAGCAACCTCCATCGGGGTCTTTGCCTCGTCGAGTGATTTTCCGTCAAGCTGAATCGCGTTAACGCGCCCGATGATTTTTCCTTTGTTCATTAGCTGAACATTTGTCTTGAGCCTCCCCTGCTCGACTTTTATCCCTACAATTGCCGGCTTTGAATTGCGAAAAATATGGTTTGGCATGACAAAAACCCTTGAAGGCATGATTAGCCTTGCAAACAAATTCTTTTTTTCCTGCTCTTTTTCCTTTTGAACCCAGTTAAAATATTCGTCAATCAGGCTGTAAATCACGTCCCCCTCAAAAATGGTTACCCCGCTTTTTTTTGCCTCAACGCGGGCATCCTCGTTGACCTTTGTGTGAAAAGCAAAAACAACCCCCTTTGTGCGGTCATTTGCGCTTACCGCTTCCGCCTCCATTATGTCATGCCTTGAAACGTTCCCAACATCAGCCTTCCTGATCTTAAACTGCTTTGCCTCAAGCAGCTTCACGATTGCCTCAAGCGCCCCAAGAGTGTCTGCCTTAAGAACCGGCCCGGCATTGTCCGTGTCGATTTTTACGCGCTCTATTTCTTCAGAAATTTCTGCAATTGTCTCTTTCGAATTCACGCGAAGCGGCGAGCCTGCAAGCGCCTCATCAAGGTTTGGAGCCGCAATTTTTACCCCTGAAGCCGCAAAAATGAACTGCGTGCTCCTGAATTTTTCCCTGGAATTGCGCATCTCTTCAAGCTGCTTTGGCTCAAGCAGTGCGCGGATTTTTGTGACAATTATCCCGTTTTTTCCGCCAAGGGCAATTTCGTCCCCGACTGACAGCTTTCCTTCATACAAAATCACGTCAATCGTTTTGCCAAGCCCCTTTTCTTCCTTCACCTCAAGGATTGTCCCCTTTGCCTTTTCGGTTTCCGAAATCTCAAGCTTTTTGCCAAGATACCTCTGGCTAAGCCCAGCCAAAAAAAGCAGCACTTCAGGAATGCCCTCAAAAAATTTTGCGCTCACCGGAATGATTGCAACCTCTTTTGTGAAATCCTTCACGCGGTCAAAGCGCTCTGAAACAAATCCATGGGTGTGAAGCTGTCCGACAATTTCATAAATTTTCTGGTCAAGAAGCGCAATAACGCTTTCATGCTGGTGGAGCACGCTTTCGGTAAAAGACCCCTCGGTTTTCATCCAGCCATGCAGTGCGTCAATTTTGTTTGCAACAACAATGAACGGGCACTTATAGTTTTTCAGTATGTCAATTGACTCAAACGTCTGCGCCTGCATCCCCTTCTGCACATCAATCACTAGGACAGCAAGGTCGGCAATGCTCCCACCCCTCTTCCTTAAATTGCTGAATGCCTCGTGACCAGGCGTGTCAATGAAAAGCAGGCCGGAAATTTTCAATTCAAACCTGTATTTTTGCAGCAGCGGCCCCGAAATTTTTTCAATGACCCGGATGGGCACCTCTGTTGCACCAATGTGCTGTGTGATTCCGCCGGCCTCTTTTTCTGCAATGGCTGTTCCGCGAATGCTGTCCAAAAGTTTTGTATTGTGGACAATTATCCCGTTTGCAATAAAATTGTGGGATTTTGGCTGGGTCAAATCGTAAACAAATTCTTCTTCATTTTTTTTGGCTTCCTTTTCTGAAACTTTTACAAAGCACAGGTCACTTTCCAAAATGGTTTCCAAATTTTTCGTGTTTTCGCCTGCATTTTGCCCAGTGTTCCATTGCTCAAGCATTTTTTGCCCAAAACTTGTTATGCCATAATAATTGCCATCCTTAAAGACAAGCCCGTCTGCCGTCATCCAAAGCAATTCATTAATCAAAACCCTGTGTTCCATGCCAATCTTCAAATGCATTTCTGTATACGTCCTGTTTTCTGCCAAAAACCCCAAAATCATACTCCTGCCTTTGATTTTTTCCATGTGCTTTGAAGTATCCCTGATAGTTTTGATTGCACTGGCAAAGTTTGACAAATACTGCGTTGATAAACCAGAATATT
>CAYIER010000047.1:0-8945 GCA_964362395.1 uncultured archaeon | reverse complement strand
GCGATTCATCTCTACCCTAAAGGGTAGAAGGGTTCTCGCGGCCTGCGCCTAAAAACAAAACAGTCAAGCAATTAATTTCGCTCGAACTTTCAATGATTGATTCAACTGCCCCAAAAATAGAACAACTTGTTGAAATGCAGGCAACAGCATAATATCTAAAAAAAAGCCGCAGTTGAAAGCGAAAAATGGCTAGAGTTTAACTATGTGGAAAATGGGTGTTGGGGGCGTTATTGCTCAAAAAAGCCATTTTTCACTGGGATACGCCCGTTTTCACTGTTTTTGGCTCTTTTTGCCTTGCACTATTCGTCGATTACTGTACCATTTTTTGGTTGTACCAAAATTGATTTATAATGCCCAAACCGCTATTATTGTATTCTTTACCAATCCCCAAAAAAAATTTTGGCACCAAAAATTGCTTGGTTCACCTCAAATGCCCCTTGTCCTTTTTTTGGTGCCATTTTTTCTATTTTTTGGTTCAAGGTTTTTATACCAACCCCGCATTTTGGCGGATATTATCGTCCCGTCGCTTGCCCTGTTAAGGGAAGGCGGGGCATATATGGATTGTAACAAATTGGCAAAAGAATAATTGTTTTTTTATTCACTTGCCAATTTGTTAAAACGAATCTGTTCGTTTTTTTCATGCAATAAAAGGGAGGTTTTTTTTTGGAGTATTTTTGGGATTTTTTGAGGCCATTGACGGATTTTGCCGCGGCAATTGACCCGTATGCCAAAATTTTTGTCCTGCTTTTGGCGTTTGGGATTTTTATCGTTTCTTTGCTTGCGTACAGGAAAGCTGGGGGCAAAAAGCTCTTGTTTGTTTGCGCCGCGTTTTTTTTGTTTTCCATAAAATGGCTTTTCCAGGTGTTTGACATTTTTCTTTCGCCGGGAAACTTTTTGGGGGACTCAAGCCAGACAATTTTTGAATTATTGATTTTGGTTTTCTTGTTTTTGGCGATTTTTAGGAAGTAGGGTGCGTGCATGGACGAACTAGAGGACGCGCTGCTGCTTGAGGTAAGGAAAAAAATTTACAATTCCCTAAAGCGCTCGCCGGGGCTTCATTTCCGCGAGTTGCAGCGCCGCACAAAGCTTGCGACAGGCAGCCTCCAGTACCACCTTGATTACCTGTTAAAGCGCCACCTGTTAAAGCAGGAAAAGGACTTAAAGTTCACGAGGTTTTACCTTGTGCGGGATTCTTTTGAAAACCAGAAAGAAATGAATGTGCTTCGCCAGGAGAGCCTGCGCAAAATTGTCCTGTTGCTTCTTGAAAAAAAGCGTGCAAACAATTCACAGGTGTCGCGCTGGATTGGGGTAAGCCCGTCAACTGCGTCATGGCATTTGTCAAAGCTGGTGGAAAAAGGCATTGTTGAAAAAACCAAGAAAGGCAGGAAAACCGTTTACACGCTGATTGAGCCGGAAAAGGCAAAAGAAATCCTTGTCAAATACAAGCGAAGCTTTTTGGACGAAATGGTTGACAACTTTGTGGAAGTCTGGCAGCAAATCTGAAAACTGGTTTGTGGATGGAGAAAAAAGAAAAAGCAGGCATTGTTCTTTCACTCCTCGAAAAAACCTACCCTGCAGGCAAAACTTTTTTGGAACACAATGGCCCGTTTGAATTGCTTGCTGCGACAATCCTTTCAGCGCAATGCACTGATGTGCGCGTGAACATTGCCACAAAGCCGCTCTTTAAAAAATACCGTTCAGTAAATGATTTTGCCAATGCAAGCCAGAGCGGGCTTGAAATGGACATTTTTTCAACTGGCTTTTACCGCAGCAAGGCAAAAAACATCATTGCCTGCGCAAAAATGGTTCTGGAAAAGCATGGCGGAAAAGTCCCAAAAACAATGGCAAAACTCGTTGAACTGCCGGGTGTTGGGCGAAAAACCGCAAACATTGTTTTGTCAAGCGGTTTTGGAATCATTGGCGGAATGGCTGTTGACACCCACGTAAAGCGCCTGTCTTTTCGCATTGGCCTGTCAAGTCAAAAAGACCCGCAAAAGGTAGAAAAAGACCTGTTATTGCTTGTGCCGAAAAAAAAGTGGGGCAAATTCCCGCTTCTGCTCATACAGCACGGGCGCGCGGTCTGCACTGCAAGAAAGCCAAATTGCACTGCCTGTGTTTTAAGCAATGTGTGCGATTCAGCGTTTAAGTTTTAACCCGCCAAAAACAGGTTTTCCAAGAATAATTCCGAGCACCAAAAATGCTGCAATCACTGAAAGCAATGGGCTTGTTTCGCTGACCGCAACCGGGCTGACTGAAGAAGTGATTGAAAAAAAAGCGTCTTTTTGTGCAACAATTTTTTCGTCTGAATCCCTTTTTATCTGGACGGTTGCCCGATAAGAGCCGGCGGGGAGCGCTTTGAATTTGTCTGTGGCTGTTTGGGGGTTCAAGTTTATTATGAAAACTGGGTCTGTGGCGGATGCGCCAAATAGTTGTTCTTTAAATGAATTTTCAGGGGTCAGATAAGAAACTTCCGCTACTTGCCCGTTGTCTGCTGTGTTAAAAATGCCCACATTGTAGTCAAATATTGCGTTAAAATTGGCGCTCCTGTTCGTGTCGTTTACAAAAACGTTTGCGTCAAAGGTTTGCGGCGCGTTCCCTGCAGTAAAAGTGCCCGGCACGATTTTGATTGCAGTGATTTTTAATCCGCCGGAATTTTTTGCGCAGGCGCATATTTGCGCATTGCATTCGTTTGAAAAGCAAACGCCGTTTGGCTGGTCTGCCCCGGCATCGCATGTTTCTGGCACCTGCACTATGCCGTCCCCGCAAACAGCAGGCAGGCAGGAATTGTTGCAGGCATCCGTGTTGATTTGGTTGCCGTCATCGCATTCTTCCCCTGCATCAAGTGCCCCATTGCCGCACGAAGTGACTGCCATGGTAAATGTCTCGGATAAATCTGACTTTACGCCGGATACAACATAAAACCGTGGGTCTGTGTCGTTTGCCGCATTGCTTCCTATTGTGATAATGAAATAATACCTGACCAAGTAATCTTCTCCCCATGGCACTGTGCAAATGTTTGGAGAAACATACGTGCATCTTGCATTGGATCCGGATGGAACAAAGCTTGTCCCTGTTTTTGTTGCACCATCATAGCACCCGCATCCAACCAGTGTTGCGTTGCTTCCAATTGCTGAACCGCTTGCATACACGTTCCTGAAATCAGCAGCGGTTGGGCTGCCATTAAATGATAAATTTGTGTTTGCGACCTGGAATTCAAACCGGTACGTTGCCCCTGTTACGATTTGCTGGCCGCAGGTGTCAGGGTCATTTGTTGGCGTGTCATCGATTTCCAAATTAGTGCAGACCGGCGTGCCGCCGCTATTGGAACTGCTTTGGTAAATGCTTGCGGTCCTGATGTCATATGTTTGCCCAAAAACCGGTGCGGTCAGCCACAAAAAAAAAATGGCGGATAAAAGAAGGCCAAGTGTTTTTGTTGAAATGCTTTGCATTGTAAAGAAAAATAACCAAACTCATATAATTAGTTTTGTTATTGCGGGCGGCTGCTTTTATCAGCCGGGTGCTCCAACCAGACTAAGCTACCCTCCCTTTTTTTTAGTGGGAAGGGGCAGATTTGAACTGCCGACCGCCCGGTTTCCAGAAAGCAACCACCCAAAAAAGCAAAATCAGCCAATATTTGGCGGTAAGGATTTTTAAGCTCATAAACTTTTTAAAGTTTCCTTGCTGTCGGCAAAAACATTTTGAGGGCATTTTTTGCCGTCAAAACCAGAACACGTAAAGGAAATAAAGCGTCAGCAGCAGGAACCCTTCATCAAGCTTGTAGTACATCGCGATTATTACGAGCGGGAGGCCTATTAGCGCGAATATTCCTTTTGTTGCAATGACAAAGGCACCAAAAAGCGAGCCAAGAAAAAAAACCACAAGCAACGTGGTGGCAACTTTTTGCACAAGTATTGGAATTGCCTTTTTCACGCTTTCAATAAAATTTCCGACTATACCCATACATAATATTTCGGAAAAAGGCGATTTAAACTGATTTGAGGAAAAAAAGGCATGTTTTTATAGTGGCGGGTGTATTGCACAATTGTTGATTTTTTGTGCGGCCCGGATGCCGGTCGGGCTTTTTGCAAGGCCGCCCTTTGAGGTTTCGCGGAGCTCGACAGGCAGGTTTTTTCCAATGCGGTACATTGCGTCAATGACTTCAGAGAACGGGATTGCACTTTCCACGCCATTTAAAGCCATTTGTGATGCAGTGAAGGCGTTTGATACGCCGATTGCGTTTCTTTTGATGCATGGGACTTCCACCAGCCCCGCGACTGGGTCACAGGCAAGGCCCATATAACTTTTGAGCGCGATTGCGCCGGCATGAACTGCCTGCTTTGGGGTACCGCCAAGGAATTCTGTTATCGTGGCTGCCGCCATGCAGGTTGATGCCCCAATTTCTGCGGCACAACCGGCCACTGATGCGGCAAAGGTTGCCTTGTTTGCAATGTATAGCCCCACACCAGATGCTGTCAAAAACCCATTCACTAGTTTTTCTTCGCTTTTGTCTATTTCTTCGTGGAGTGAAAAAAGCGCGCCCGGAATCACCCCACAGCTTCCCGCAGTTGGGGCCGCGACAATTATTCCCATTGCAGCGTTGACTTCTGCGACCGCCAAAGAGTATGCGACTGCCTTGTTTACAACAGGGCTTAAAAGCTTGTTTTTGCCAATTGCATGGAAAAATTTATAGGCGTTTCCCGAAACCAAACCACTTTTGGTTACAACCGGCTTTGAGACCCCTTCTTTTGCCGCAGTGTACATTATGGCGATTCTTTTGTTTATTTCCGAAATTATCTGCCCTTTCGGGGTGCCATGGGTCTCCATTTCGTATTCAAGCGTAAGCCTGTGGATTGGCTTGTTTTGATGCACTGCCTTGTCGACTATTTCAGTCATTCGGTTGGCCTCTGGACTGACAAATCCTTAAAAGTAATTGCGCCCCCGCCGATGCTTTCCCCGTAGCCGACAAAAGTTTCGCCGGAATATTTTTGGGCAATAATCATTGTGGAATTAGGGTGCTTTGATTCATCATATGCGCGCTCGAAATCAATTTCAACACCGCTTAGCCACGCAATGTCGTGGCTTTTCTTTATTTTTGGGTTAAAAGTGTCAAGGCCCAAGAGCCCCGCCACAATTGCAAAAACCGTGCCGTGGCCTTCGCCAGTGTCAGCAAAGGAATTGTATAACACAATGTGCGCCCGCTTCAGGTCATCGCCGATTTTTGCAAAAACCGAAGCGCCAATGCGAAGAGCGCCAGCAGTGTGCGAGCTGCTTGGCCCAACCATGACCGGGCCCATGATGTCAAATATTCCGGGGGGACTAGCCATTATAGTACTGTTGTAAAAACCCTTTAAATAATTTATCGGACAAATGTCAAACCAAGGTTCGTTGTTCGCCGAGCTTTTTGTATGCTTCGTCTATTGTAAGGCGATTGACATGGTGCTTGTGGTTCCTAAAGCCGCCGCCAAAGCTTTTCGGGATATGCAATAACTCGTGGATTATTGTCTTGACTTTTTCTTCTTCAGAACGCCGGTCAAACTGCTCCGAAATCAGTTCAATCGTGTAAAACGGTTTTTGCTGCATCCCAGCCTGCATCACTTTCCCGATTGTGTGGATGCGCGCAATCGTGCGCCGCGACTTTGAGCCAGTGCTTTTCAGCACCGAAACCCGGTCCAGCTCCACGTAGCCAAGGCCAAGGCTCCGCGAAACCTCGCGCGCAAAAAGCGTCCACTGTTCGGAGTAAAAGTACTTCAAAAAAACACCTATAAGAATAAATAAAACCAGCAACTTTTATTTAAAGATGCCAAACAAAAGGCCGATTCTTGGGCGCATTAGAAGGGCTTTTAGAAAAAAATCGTTAAGCCTTGAAATACGCTCTCGGCTGGCAACAGCTAGATTGGCCGAAGAACATGCAGTAAATTGTTTTTGGAAAATTAAAACACTGTTGCTGGAAAACAAACTGCCCCTGGCAGGCAGAGCTGAACTTTTAGGCGGCGTTTTTTGGGACAAAATTTTAATCCCCCCACATCAACCCAAATATATGCCCACCAAGAACATTGAGCAAACAATTAGCCTTCTTAAAGAATTAAAAAGGGCGAACCAGTTTTTACAGAGGCTCTCGCGGCATGCAAAAAAACATTGGTTAAAAGCACCCAAACACCAAGAATTCTTGGCGGGCCGGCTCAGGAATGGCAGCTTTGTATTAACTAAATTTGAAAGAACAAGAAACACTGAAAACGTTCCTCAAAATAAAATCAATGAATTAATCAGTTTATTCCTTGCAGAGTTGGCTGCAAGAAAAAACATCGGCAAATAATTCAAAATTTCCACTTAATCGAGCAGCCGGTCGCGCTTGCCTCTTTTGTTTTGACTTCTTTTCCTTTAAGCGCAGCAAAAACCGCGTTTTCTAGGTCTCGCGAAGTGACCGCTTTTTCGTCCTGCCAATTGTTGTCCGCGCGCCCGCGATACACCAGTTTCCGGTTTTTGCCAAACACAAAGCAGTCTGGTGTGACCTGCGCGCCAAACGTGCGCGCAATTTCCTGGCTTTCGTCGCGCAAATAAGGGAAGTTGAATTTTTTTTCTTTTGCGCGCACGACCATTTGCGGAAAGCCGTCATCTGGGTAATTCACGGCGTCGTTTGAATTGATTGCAATTACCTGCAGGCCTTTGGCTGCAAATTTTGCGGAAAGCGCCTTGATTCTTTCCTGGTATGCCTGCGCGTACGGGCAGTGGTTGCAGGTAAAAATTATTGCCAAAACTTTTTTGCCGGCAAAACTTTTTTCGGAGTAATTTTTTCCGTCTGTTGCCGGCAAATCAAAGTGCGGCAATTTTGAGCCGGTTGAAATGCCTTTCCCTTTTTCTGCAATCACAAAAAACCACTAAACAAAAAAGGGGCACAATTATTTTAACCGGTTGCAGTTTTGCACCGGAAACCTTGCCCCAAATGGTTTTTAAAAGCAAAAAGCCGAGATATTTCATGCAGCAAAAAACAATTGAATTCAACCCGTTGGAGGATTTTGGCTTATGCCCATCGTGCGGGTCAAAACTTGAAGAAATGCACGCAAAATCTGTGTGCAACAGGTGCGGATACAAGCGCGGGTGCTGTGATTTGCTGTGAAAAAAAACGAACAGATTCGTTTGCAATCTATATGTGTCCCGTCTACGACGGGACGGTAATATTCCTTGAATTTTGGGTTGCTAAAAGTCAGATTCTTTTTATCGAAAACTCTGGCGGTCCAATCAGTTTCAGGCTGCCGTCGTAGGTGAATGAGACTGTCAGGGTTCCGACCTTGTTTCTTGTTTCGGTTTCGATTATTTCCAGTTCGCCGGTTTTTGATTTTTGGCCAAGGCTTGCAAAGCTTTCCTTGCCCCACATTATGTTTGTCGGGAAAATCGGCCTTGTTTTCCCCTTGTACTCAATGTGCAGCCCGAACTCCGCAAAAGTGTCAATTACCTGTTTTTCGACTTTGGGAAAAAAATACATGTAACTTAGGTCGTCTAGTGGCAGCTCGTCAAAACTGTAGTTGAAAATCCGGTTCAGCCGTTTTTCAATTATCACAAAATCCGGTTTCATCACAAAAATTTCCCCTTACATATATTCTGCAAACATAGCTTTTATTTCTTCGCTTGCAAGCTGCGGGCTCCAAGGCGGGGTAAAAGTGAGGTCCACCTGCACGCTTTTAACCCCCTCCACTTCCCCTGATTTGGTTTTTACGTTTGAAAGAATCATTGGGCCCACTGGACAGGCAGGCGAAGTAAAAGTCATTTTGACAAAAACCTTGCCGTTTTCGTCCCTGATTGAATAAATCAGCCCCAAATCCACAATATTCAGGTTCAATTCCGGGTCAACGACTTGTTTTAGCGCTTCCCGCACCTTGTCTTCAACTGCTTGTGCCATGGCGTTCAAAAAAACTATGCCCCCAAAAACAATTAAAAGCCCATTATACAATAGTTACTAATCCAATTGGCGATTTTATGGCAAAATTCCGCATAGAGTACAAGCGAAACGAGTGCATTGGCGCAGGCCCTTGTGCCGCGGTTGACCCGGCGCATTTTGACATTGACCCTGCGGATGGCAAGGCAAACCTAAAGGGCTCAAAACAAGAAGGCGAACTTTGGGTGCTAGACATTGAGGCAGACACAAAGAGCCTCGCACTGCAGGCAGCAGACGTTTGCCCTGTAGCAATAATTAGCGTGAAAAAAATTGGCTGATTGCGGCTTTGCAACACCCCTTTTTTTAACCATTTTTTTGGCAAGTTTTTTATGGACACCTTAAAGTACGAGCTCACTGACCACGCAAATTCACTTGCAAAGTACGATTTTTTCCTCAAAAACATGGGCGTAGAGCAATCGCTTTTGGAACTTGCAAAAAATGCGGTTCACGCAAGCGGGCATGCAAAAATTTTTGACATTGGCTGTGGGGAAGCGGGCGCACTAAAAGAACTAAAAAAAAAATTTGGAGAAAAAATAACTGTGAGCGGAATTGACGCACTTCCGGTAAGCGGGCTTGATGAATTTGTTTCAGGGGACGCGGCAGAAAAGGATTTTCCAAAAAACTGTGACATCATAGTTTCTTTTCGCGCGCTCCACGAAATCGCGCACCTGGAACTGGTTTTTAAAAAAATATCCGATTCCCTGACAACCGACGGGCAGGCGTTTCTTTCAATCCGCTGCCAACAGTTTGTTGGCGGAAAAATTTTTTTCCACGGAAACCTGGCGCAAAAAGACATGGATTTTCTGGAAAAAATTGAAAAAAAAGGCGAATTTGGAAAAATGAAGGCGCTTGTGATAAAAGTTTTGCAGAAATCTGGAAAAAAAAGAATTATTGCCGGAATAAACGTTTTTCTGGCAAAAAATCTCTAAAAAAAATAGTTTGAGGTTTATTTAATAGCCGCCGCCACAGCACCCGGACCGGGCGGGCAGCAAGTTCCAGCGCCCCGCACAAAAAA
>CAYIER010000046.1:0-9147 GCA_964362395.1 uncultured archaeon | reverse complement strand
TTTGCATATAGCAAACTGCCATAAAAACGTTCAAAAATATAAGCAGTTTGCCATATTTCAACAAAAAGCCCCCTTTGCTTTCTTCTGGCCCAAAGACGGGAACGCTTATTCTTTGGCGGTTTTAAGCCTATACCAGGGAAACCAATGCTTCACGCCCGTCTCTGCGGCCTTTTGGGCCTTCTTCCAAAAAAGGCGCCCAGTGCTTCGCGCCGCGTCATGCGGACATCTTCAATTCTTCTTGGAGAACGCCTGCCCTGAAGGCTTTTTTGCCTTTGTGCACGCAACCGCTCCATTTCCCCTGAAGAAAACAACGGCGGCAACTCTATTTCTCTCCTGCTAAAAAGGCCCTTTTTAGGTTCGCGTGTGAAAACAAACGCTCGCCTGTGGTAGGCTTCAGGAATTTGCTGAATCCTGTCAAAAAAATTCACCAACACTTTTTTTCTGGCACCATGGTTTTCAAGCATTTTGATTATGCCGCCATGATCTGGCCCAACATTGGCAAAAAAAATTTTTGGGCGGCGATGAATTTGTTTCCCCAGCAAAGCAGCATATGCTTCAAGCCTTTCAGCCATGACAGCGCTCCTTCCCTCCACAATAAAACTTTTGCTAACGCCATGCAATGCAGCACGCAGAGCCGTTGGAAGAAATGTTAGCGGGCTTAGAACCTGTGACAAAAAAATTAGCCCGGCACTTGTACCGAGTGCTCCAAAAAATTCACGCCGCGACAGCAATTTAGCGGCAATGCTTGGATTCCCTTTTTTTGCCCTTGACTCACTAATTCTTGGCAACCCTTTTTTCCCCTGGTACAAATCAATTGCCTTAAGGATTGCCGGAACAGACACTAAAAACAATCCTCCGCCAAAAAATAATTTTCCGGCGCCAACCCTTCGCGCATTACTTTTATACTCTTGCCCTGTAAATGGCACATCCACCACAACAAGGTCAAATTCCCTTCCCTGAATGTTTTTAAAAACGTCATTGTTCAAAAAAAACGGAAAAATTTTGCGCCAGTTAAACTGCACGCCCCCCAATTCTTCTGGCAACTGCGGGCCATACTCTAAAGAAGCTGAATCAAACACACTTTTTCCAAATGCCCCTGCATCATAAACAGACTGCTGGTTTTTTCCCACCATATGCCCCTGAAACGCGACTTCATAATCCGCATGCAATCCTTTTGCCGGAACAGAACCCATACAAAAATAAGCGCTTTAACATTATTTAAATTTTAGGGTTAAAAAAAAAGGTTTGGCCCAAAAAAAGCGGGCCAAAAAATTGTTTAAAATGCTTGTGGCAAAAAATCATAGGCATTTTTTTGAACCAGAATACACAGTTTCAGACGGCGGTGGGTTTGGCGGCGGATTACTTCCACCCAAATCCTGGCAACCCGACAAGCACTGGCTAAGCTGATCCCCACTGTAGTCCTGATCATAACAGCTGTTTGTGCACTGCTGCACATCAAACGGAGTTGGCGCAGGCGCTGCTGAAAAATTGTTTTGAGTGCAGCCACAATCTACAAAAAGGCAATATACGAGCACTCCGCCAGCAACCACGCCGCCTATAAGCGCAGGCAACACAGCAAAGACTGCCACCGCCTGAAAAACCAAAAGCAAAACAACTAAACCACTGAACAATTTCTTATCTGCCATTCTCTTTTACCCCCCTTTTTTTAAAATACCAAAAAAAACTATTAATTATATAGTTGCACCCAAGATTTAAATGTATTTGAAATTCAGCCAACGTTTCCAGAAAAAAACCGTTTTTTGCCGAATCTTTGGTTTTTTTGGTTTTCATTAAGTTATTAACACTTTTTTGACCATTTTTTGTCTGAAGCCAATGACAAACGGGAAACTAGAGGAAAACAGGCTAGTGCTGGATTTGTCCGACAAAGAAATCGAGGAACTCGAGCTTGACACAAACAAGGGCTTTGAAATATTCAAGGCAAAAAAAGGTGTCTGGGTGCTCTTGGAATGCGAGCCAAAAAAAACAGCACCTGCAATTGACGAAGCAGAACAAAAAATCATCGGCCTTCTTTTGAAAAAAGAATTAAAGAGCCGCGTTGAAGGCGCGTTTGAAAAACTGCTTTCCGAAAGCGAACAAGCAGCACTCAAAAAAATGCTTGAAGAAAACAAAGTTGAAAAATTCAAGTTAAACGAAAAATACAGAAAAGCAATTTATCGCCTCCCGGAAAAACAAAAACCAGCAAGCAAAACTTTTGAACCCAAAGAAAAAAAACCCGACGATTACACACTCGAAGACGATGGGTTCATGATTGCAAAAACAGAATTTGTCGCACAGCAAATCAGCTCCCGACTGGCTGAAAAAATAAAAAACGGGGAATTCCGCGGCACACGCGCGTTTTCCGGCGAATTCTACATCATTGACTCCGGGCTATTTGAACAAAAAACAAAGCCAGTCACCGATTTTCTCAAAATCAAAAAACACGCAACCATTGAAGAGCTCAATGCCTCACTTGCACTCCCCAAAACACTCATAAAAATCATCTGCGCATTCCTCACGGAAGACGGAATAATTCTTGAACGCAGAAAAGAACAATACGTGTATATCGACTGAATACCCACAGGTGACCCCCAACATGACGGTTCTGATTCCAATCATTTCAAAAAAAGAAAACAACCCAGAATTCCTGGAAAAAGCCACGCAAGGGCAGCACCATGTTTTTTTGCTTGCAATAATGGACACCGGAGCGGTTGCAAAAAACTTCGGGTTTGCCACAAGCGAAATAGGCCACGGAAACGAACTCATCGAAGAAATAAAGTATACGCTAAAGGCAAAAAAAATCGAATTATCCGACGTGCTTGAATGGGGAGACACCCACCAGCAGATAATCAACTACGCAAAACTCAAAAAAACAAAAAAAGTCGCGCTCATAAAACAGGAAAACAAATACTTCAAAGATTTGGTGAAAGACCTCAAAGAACAGGGATTTGAAGTCGAGCTGTTTGAACCGGAACAAAAACCAAAACAATAAAAAAAATTAGCCCCCAAAAACAATTTTTTCTGCCAGTTCTTTTTTTTGCGCGGCTTTTTCCTGCTGTTTTTCAAGCCACGGCACAAAAAAATCGATTGCCACCTGCTTTAATTCTGACGAAAGCATTTTGCCGGACTTGTAGTCATCATAAATTGATTTGAGTTTTTTGCCGCCAGGCAGATGAAATTTGAGTAACTCGTAAACCTTGCAGATTTCAGGGATTCCACCCAAGCGCCTGTGCTCTTCAATTGTCGGACGCCCGCCTGTGAACGCGCCCAAGATTTTTTTTTCAGCCTGTTTTGAAAAATCATCCAAAAAAATCGCGGTTTCCGGGCGCGAACTGGACATCTTTGAGCCCTCGCGGAGCCCCGACTGGTGCGCAAAAAAAACAAACGACGGCAAGTGCAGCCCGTACGGCAACCTGCGGGCAATGTCACGCGTTACCCGCGCATGCGGGTCCTGGTCAAGGCCAATCCCTGTAATGCTTGGCATTGCGCCCTCGAACTCTTTTAATTGCGGGTGCAAGATGTCAGCATACTGCAAAAAATTTGCCCCAACCTTTCCAAGGTCAACGTGACCATAAACCGCCTCAAAAGTGTTTTTCGTGATTTTCTTGCTCAATTCAAACGCAAACTCAAAATACCTGCGAGGGTTTTTCCGGCTCCCCTGACCCTGCACATAAACATCCTTTTCCGACAAACCCAACGCAAGCGCATGCGACAAATTCCCGACAGCAATCTTTTTTGCAGCCTCAAGCGACGGCACTTTTTCATCAGGGCGCGAAAGAAAAGCATCCAAGTCGCAGACCGCAAAATAGTTTTTTGCACCCAATTTTTTGAAAAACAAAAACAAGTCCAAATCAACCTTGTGCCCCAAATGCAGCGGACCGCTTGCGGCAATCCCCGTAATGTTAATGAACGGCCTTTTTTTGCCAATGCACTCAAAAACCGGCTCAAAGTCGCGGTGCGCAACAATTATTCCCCGCTCAAACAAATAGTGCGGCAACTTTTTTGCGTGCGCCCATGAAAATGGCTTTAACCCAAACTCCGCAAAAACATGCGAGTAATCCTTTATTTCCAAGCCACCCCAAGGGTCAATCTGAGCCATTTAACCGTTTAAAAGTAATGCAAATAAGATTTTAAAACAATTTTAAGCGCAAACCCAGGCAAATCAAAAATTCACCGGGACAATCCGAGGTCCGACAAAAAATTTTTAAGGTTCAACTCTACAAGCCTAAAAAAGATTTTATTCCTAATTTTACCAAGCTTTGCTTCAATGTCACGCTCAATTTCCTTATCACGCCTAGAGCCGCTTGACTGCTGAAACTCGCGCATTTTTAACAAGCAATAAGACCTAGTGTTTTTATCACGAATGCCAACGGAATCAAGTGCTAAATGCACAGAAGAATTAAACAATGCAGCTTTAATTCTTCTATTATGAGCCGCTTGCTCTGCCATTGGTGCATTTGCAGCTGGGTCTAATTGTGCCAATTTTCTTATCAACCTTGCCCTTTCAGCCTTGCTTGGCCGCCCCAAAGCAACAGAAATTTGCCTGATTGAACCGGCAATTCTTCTTAATTTTCCCGCCATAAAACCGCTTTTTAAACACTTTCAATTAATACAATGTTTTAATTGGTTAAATAAGTTGCGGTGAATTTTATGGCAAGGCTTTATTCAAACAAGGTAGTTGTTTTTGAAAAAAAAGTAAAAGACGTTTTAATCCCAAAAAGCTTTGGGGAAAAAAAGGACCTCCAGCTAGTATTGGACTTAAAGGAATCCCTTTATCTGCTAAAGCGCGAAAAGCTTTCAATCGAAGACCAGGACGGCAAAAGCGTTTCTTTCGAAGACCTGCTCAATTTTGCCCAAAAGCGCGAAAAAAACTTTTACAACAAGCTCGTTGTCTACACCGACCTGCGCGAACGCGGCTATGTCGTGAAAACCGGCTTCAAGTTTGGGTTTGACTTCCGCGTTTACCCACGCGGAAAAAAACCCGGTGAAGAGCACACACAATGGGTAATCCATGTCGCCTCACAGGACGAGCAAATCAGCATCCCAAACTTTTCACGCATGGTGCGCCTGAGCGGAAACCTCAAAACAGAACTCGTGATTGCAATCGCGGACTCAGAAGACGACGTCAACTATTACTCGACAAAAAGAATTACACCTTAAAGCCACAAAAAAAATAGAAATTAAAAATAGAAAAAAAAGCAATCGATTCAGAAATCGACTGCCCTGACTGTTTTTCTGCCGTTTGCCTTGGCCCGCTCAATTGCCTTTCCGACAAACATTTCAACCATTTTATTAAGGCCTTCAGGCGCGTCACCGGCCGTATTCAGGCCCTTTGACTTAATCATGTCTTTTACTTTTGAACTTACAACAATCAAATCTCCCATTAAAATACCTCCTTTATGGTAAAAAGTCTAATCTAAAGAGAAAGTAAAGAAATTTAAACATATTACCAAAAAATGGCTTAAAACCGGCAAAAAATGGCAATTTGAGCACAATTTGGGCAAAAAAAACAAGTGCCAAATTTTTTGAACGCGTGCAAAAAAACGAGAAAAAAATAATCCGCAAAAAAATCACGCTTTTTTGCCAAAATAACTCCTGCGCTTTCCTTGCAGAAAACGTTCGATTGCATACCGCAGCATTGTCCGCAGCATTTTTTTGCAGTGCTTTTTCAAAAAAATTCTTCCGCTTCCATGTCGCGTTTGCCCACTTCGCGAAGCACCCAGCCAACCGCCTTGTGAATCAGGCCATGCCTGTCTGAAAGCAGAATTCCAGAAATTTTGAGTGTTTCGGCAAAGCGGTTCCTTTTAATGAACACAAAAGTCGAAACAACCGCAATCCGGCACCCCCCACAAACTGCCCGAATTTGCCAAATCAAAAAAACAAAACAAAACCAAAAAAAAAAAAAATCAAATTTTTGGAATCGGCTTTCCGTGAGGGCAATGCGCCGGGTAGCCAAGCACCCTGGAAAGAGCTTTTGCAATATCGTCGGTTATCACATGCTCAAACCTGCACGGGTCAGTTGAATTAAAATCAATTTTAAGGACGTCACGAAACCACACCTCAGTGAGGCGAAGGTTGCGCACAATTTTTTGTGCAACAACACGGCCTTTGGATAACAGCTTCACGCCCTTGCGCCCGTCATACTTCACCAATTTCCTTTGCTGGAGCTTTTTGAACATTTCAACAACCGACGGCAAAGCAAGGCCAAGCGTTTTTGCAACATCAGCAGCATGAACGGGGCACTTGCCGCCCTCTTCAAGCAGCCAGACGGCTTTCAGGTACATTTCCTCGTTCTCAGAACTTTTCCCAAGGATAACCCTGCAGTTTTCCATTTTTTCCGGCATGTAAAATACAAAGCAGGAGTACAATATAAAGATTCCTTGCATGGAACAAATTTCAAGCAAACCTTTTTAAATTCAACGAAGCAAAAAAGTAAGATTAGGCTAACCTTAGTTTGGGCTTGCCATGGCGTGTTTTCTGAAGTGGTTGTTTTTGGAAAAAAAATTGCTGTTGGTTTTTGGGCTGCTTGTTTTGTCGGCCGTGGTTTTTGCACGGGAAGAAACACTGCAGGCGGCACCGGAGGAATCTGCCCTCATTCAGTCGCTTGTGATAATCCTTCGCGAGGGCACGGAGGCAATGCTCATTGTGGGCGCAATCATTGCTTACCTCCGGGTTTCAAAAAACGAAAAATTCACCCGCACCGTGTATGCCGGGGCCGCACTGGCAATAGTTGCGTCCATTGCAACAGCAGTGCTTTTTGACTCAGTGTTTTTTTTCGGAAAAGAACAGCAAGAGCTACTTGAAGGCATAACACTTTTACTTGCAGCAACTGTCCTCCTCTTTGTAACCAACTGGATGCTTGGGAAAGCGGAGGCAATCAGGTGGCAAAAATACATCAAGGAAAAAGCCGGGCAAGCAATTTCGCACAAAAACAGCCTTGCACTCGGGGCAGTCTCTTTTTTTGCTGTGTACCGTGAAGGTTTTGAAACAGTGCTTTTCTTTAAGGCGCTATTGTTCCAGACAAACAATCCGGACCAGACGCTTTTTGGAATCGGAATCGGGCTCGTAATGCTTTCAGTGCCCTTTTATGGGATAATAAAACTCGGGACAAAAATCCCAGTCAAGCCGTTCTTTCTTTCAACGAGCCTTTTGCTGTTCGTTTTTGCGTTCAGCTTTGCGGGCAGCGGAGTGCACGAACTGCAGGAAGCAGGAATTGCCAGTGAAACAGCGGCCGGATTCATTCCCGAAATCGCAATTCTTGGAATCATGCCCACGCTTGAAACAACGGCAGTGCAGGCACTAGTGCTTGCGTTCGGGCTTGCAATGGGTTACATCCACATTTTTCGCCACCACGACCTTTCGGCGTAAAAACACGTTTTAAAACATTCCTCGCGCAAAAATATTTTTGGCCGATAAAGAACTGACAACGACGCTGAATGTGTCAGCGTCATATAAGTTTGAATGCTTTTTTGTTTTCAAAAGGCTTTTATTCAAATTGCTGAATAAAATTATTTGTGATTTTTATGGCAAATGGTTCAACTGTATTGATTTCTTCCAAGAAAATTGAGGAAGCACGCCGCTTGAGAGATGAACTTGACTCCTTGATTGAAACTGCTGAAATCCTGAACAACAAAGACTTGATTGAAAGCATTAAGCGCAGTGAA
The DNA here is from genome assembly GCA_964362395.1 of uncultured archaeon. Lineage (GTDB taxonomy): Archaea > Iainarchaeota > Iainarchaeia > Iainarchaeales > GW2011-AR10 > JACPKT01. The sequence goes on along the minus strand of CAYIER010000046.1, from coordinate 1,486 downwards.
AAAGACATAAAAGAAGGCAGAGTTACGAGGATTGGCTCCAAAAAAGAACTTGACGATTTTTTTAGCAGGTAGTTTTCTTGGAAGCAGTTTTTTCTGATGAATTCAAGAAACAAATGAGCAAAATCAAGGATAAAGGCACTTTGAGAAAGCTACAAAAAGCAGTTGAAAGCATTTTGTCCAATCCGTCAAAAGGAAAGTTTTTAGGAAGGCAATTGACTGGAAAGAAAAGCGTGAGAATTACGCCTTTCAGGCTGATTTTTGAACCAAAACAAAATCATATTGAATTTCACACTTTTGAACACCGAGGAAAAGTCTACCAGTGACACAGACTTGTTGGCAGCAAGAAATAGACAACGACGCTGAATTACTCAGCGTCATATAAGTTTTAGTGTTTTTTGAATGATTCAAACATTGAGTAACGCACCCGTTCAATTTCAGGAAGTTCTTCAGCCAGCATAAGTTTTATTCCAAGTGCTGCTGCAATTGGCTTGAGTGCCACGGAAATTTCTTCTTTTGAAACAAGTATTTCTTTTGGAAAAAATTTGAGAGATTTGACCGCTTTTCTGAATTCTTCTGCGACTGCAATTGACAGATTTTCCGGCGGCTTTAGCAACTGAAAATGCAAAATGAGCCCATTTATATGGTCTGCAAACAATATCTGGCGAGGATAATATGGCCTGCTTTCGCCCTCTTTTACAGTAACAGTGCTGTAAAAATAATCAAGTTCCCAGCTTGTTTGCTGCTGAGGATAATTCTTGGTTTCTTGAATTACTGCAGGCACATTTGGCACTTGCAATATGCATGGTTTTTTTAATTTATGGGGCAAAAGCCACTGATTTTTCCAAACAATAGCATCGTTTACGCCATTTGGAACCATCACAAAATAACAATCTTCTTTTCCACGTGGAGGTTCAAACAAACCCGGTTCTTGCTTAAACCGCAGTGCAACATCAATTGTTTGCCGCAATGAAAGTAACAGAAAGTCTGCTTCTGACTTTGTCAAATGCCATGGAAAAAAGCCCGGCAGATGACTTCGAAATAATGGCCAAGCGTTTCTGCCGCGAAAACTTAGGTCAAGTTTTTTTATAACATCAAAATCTTTTTCCTGCAAAGATTTCCGGTCTTCAAAAGACACCATAATGCATTTCTGAGAATGCAATAAATCTGGGCCATATTCATCCATTTGCCCTGACTGTATGTCTTCATATTTTTGAAGCCCTTCAGTGCCAAGATATACAGCCAATGCAAAATGTTCATGATTTCTGCCCATCACACAACAGTAACCTATTTCGTTATTGGCTGGATTTTGTACGCCAAACAAATCAGAATCCCACATCCAATCCCAGCAGCCTATTTCCTTGAATTGGCTTGCAACCTCAAACAATGCCTTCCAGTCTATTGCACTTGAATTATCTCCCGGCATAATGAAACCAAAAACTTTTATTTTACATTTTTTTAAGCAGAAACTGTTTTTAACTTAAACTAC
>CAYIER010000045.1:6742-9203 GCA_964362395.1 uncultured archaeon | reverse complement strand
TCATCTACCCGCTAAAGCGGGTAAAAGGTTTCTCTCGGCACGGCTCTAATCCAATTAAAATACTTTTTTTCATTTTCAACAGTTTTCCCAATCATCGCGCGGTAGCCATTTGCAGCACTTTTTTTGTTTCCCCTGCAAATATTTTTTTGGCATTGAAAATTTCCAAGCCAATTATTTTTCCGTCTATTGAAATATCTATGACTATTCCGTTTGGCAATTCAATGCTTTTCCAGTAATCGCCTTCAAATAACTGGATGCTAATTATATCTTCATCTTTGTCATACCAAGATTCTTTTTTCATTCAAAAACCACTTTAATCAATATAATAAGCAGTTATCAATTTAACCTTTTCTTTTCCAATCCAGCGAAAAACGACCTTCAATTTTCTGCCAGTTTGAGGGATAATGACAATGGCGTTCAAAGCATTTTCGTGATGCTTTTCCCCTTCAAACTGCTTTGAATTGCCAATTGCATACTCAATCATGTAATTTTCAATATTTTTGCGGAATTTTTTCTTTTTCTGCCAATGAAATGACTCAACAATTTCCAAAAATTCACCCACTCATTTCTTTTCACGCGGTGGACGAGATTTGAACTCGCGCATCCTCTCGGATACACGCTCCCTGGAAACAATTTTTTTTTACAAAAGGCGAATATTTATGCCCCATTGCAAATGGGGCGACGTATTTTTTCGCAAACCTTTTGTAAAAGGTTTTCCAGGCGTGCGCATTAGACCACTCTGCCACCACCGCAACTTTTGCGCCAACAAATTGGCAAAAGAAACTATTAAACATTTGTTCACTTGCCATTTTGTTGGTTGACAACGCTGCCCCATCTTGTGATGGGACTTGCTCACTTCGTTCGCATCAGCCGCAAACTCTGGCCACAAATTTGTCCTGCCAGCAAGACAGGACTTTCTATTGAATCAATATTATTTCAATTGCCAAAAGAATATAAAAGCGTGGAATCAGAGTCGTTTAAGGGCCAGCACTGCTTCTTTTGGGCTCTTGTGCCTGAAAACAAACGAGCCGGCCACCAAAATGTCGGCGCCTGCTTCAACCGCCATTTTGCCGGTTTTTAAGTCAATCCCGCCGTCTACCTGTATTTCACAGGATAGCCCTTTTTTGCTGATTTTTTTGCGCAGCGCCCTCACTTTTTCAAGCGATGAGGGAATAAAGCCCTGCCCGCCAAAGCCAGCCTGCACGCCCATAACAAGGGCAATGTCTGCCTTGCCAAGAAACGGGAAGATTTTTTCCACAGGCACGCCGTTGTTTACGGCAATGCCTGCACCCAAACCGTGCTCGCGGATTTTTTTTATTGCAAGCAAGGGGTCTTTCACGGTCTCAACGTGAAACGTGGCGGAATCGGCGCCAAATTCTTTTAACTGCTTCAAATATTCAAGCGGCTTTTGCACCATCAGGTGGCAGTCAAAAAAAAGCTTTGTCTTTGGCCGAAGCAGCTTTATGTCCTCAATTTTGTTTCCAAAGTTTGGGACATATTTGTTATCCATGATATCCCATTGAAGCATATCGGTTTTTGCCGCTTCAAGTACAGGCAACCATTCGCCGATTTTTGAAAAATCAGCTGATAAAAGCGAGGGAGCAACCTTGACCATCAAATCACGTCAATTTTTTGTATAATTAAAAAATGCCACCAAAAATTTATTAACCAAAAATGCCATGTTTTGTTTATTTGCCAAAAAATTGATTGCGTTTAAATTAATTTTTTTGATTGATTTTTTTCAGTGACATGCAAATAAAACGCATCAAGCATCTGTTCCAAATTGAATTCTTCCCTGCAATATTTCATTATTTTGCCAAATTCTTTTTTGTCATAAAAAGTGCTGACATCCGCACCCGTGCCTTCCTTGACCTGCAATTTGAAAAAAGCGGAAGTGCCCTTGTGGTTTGTCCCCCACAATTGCCCGTGCTTTGCGGTTTTTTCCGAAATGATTGCGCTTAACTGCATCAGGTCTGTCCCAAATGGCCGGAACAACAAATCATACAATTCTTCTTCTCCGGCAATTTTATGGGTTTTCATCCTGCCAAACAGATATGGAATATCAAACTTTAAAATATTGAACCCACAAATTTTCAGCCACTGGTCTGATTGCCTTGTTTTTTTAAGGAAATTATAAAACGCCGCCAAAATTTCTTTTTCGCTGCTCTCCCATTCCTTCAAAAAAACAGGTTCACGAATCTGTGCCTTTGCAGGCGGCTTAAAGCCATCATAATAAGAAAAAGAAATCACCAAAACCTTGGAAGCATCTTTGTAAGGATTCAGCGCAGAATTCTCATCTCCCTTTGAGATATAAGTTTCGATGTCCAAAAACAAATGACCCATAAAAACACCTTGTTGAACAAACAGTTGAAAAAACAGCTTGGCACAAAAATATTCAGAGTTTTACTGATTTTTTATTCAGGGCCGCTTGGTGCGAAAAAAGGCCATATTGCCACCACTA
>CAYIER010000045.1:0-6642 GCA_964362395.1 uncultured archaeon | reverse complement strand
CAACTGTTGACGCGGAGAAGGAGATTCGAACTCCCGCATCCTTTCGGATACCAGCTTGCTTGCCATTTTTTCTTTCCTTTGGGCTAACAAATTGACAGTTGAATAAAATCAATTTATTCTTTTGTCAATTTGTTACTTACACTTTCTTTTCTTTTTCTAAAAGAAAAGAAAGGGCAGACTCAAGGCTGGCGCGTTTAACCACTCCGCCATCTCCGCATTTATTGCATTAATCCGCATTTATTGCATTAATTTTTATTATTAGATAAATTTATATAGAAGTTATTACTTTAGACTATGGTTTTTATGAAAAAATTTCCGGTTTTTTTAGCCTTAATGTTTTTTTCCTCTGTTGTTTTTGCCCAATTTGGGGGCCAAGAAGATTTTGGGAACGATTTCGGGCAAAACCCGCAAGGCTTTGGGCAGCAAAATAACCCTTCAGGCAATTTTGGCGGAGGGTTTGGTTTTAATTTTGGCGAATCATTCGACCCACAGGCGGGGGACATTGGTGGCGGTGGAGCAAACCTGGTCAGCCTGAAAATTTACAATCGGTTAATCAAGGCAGTTTATAAAACACAAAATAAATTCAAGGAATCGTGCCTGCAAGTTGGCGGAGAAGAAGCGCTTGTATCTGAAATAAAAAATATTTACCAATCAAATCAAAGCGAAATCATGGATATTTGCAGAAGATATGAGGAAAGGGCTGCAAATTTTTCTGAAGACATCTGTGACATAACAAAGGGGATGATTAATTTCCCTGCCCCAAAAAACATAAAAGATGCAGCAGCACAGGCCGGAGTAACATTTGGATTTGATATGAGCACTTCAGATATGGAGGCAGTTTGCAAAATTGTTGCACAAAATGAAATTTCAAAAAGCCAAGAATTTCAAAAAAAGAGGTATGCTGAAGAGGCAAAGCGCTTTATAGATAATTGTTCGAGGCAAAAAGGGATGGAAGAACAGCGCAGGCAAAGAGAAGAAGAAATGAGAAAACAATTTGAACAATCAGGCCCAAATGGTTACGGTCCACCCCAAGGAGGATATCCAGGGCCACCCCAAGGCGGATATGGCTATCAAGGGCCGCCTCAAGGCAGTTATCCACAGGGGCCACAAGGCAGCTATCCAAACGAACCTTATAGGCCGCCAGAACAAAATGCGTTTTGTGGAGATAGAATTTGCAATGAAGAGCCATCAACCTGCATTGATGACTGTGGCGGATACCAGCCACCACAGGAACCAGTTCCATATAATGAACCTGCGCCTGTAATAGACCCAACACCACCTTCTGATACAACAACCACTGCAACAGATTCAACGCCACCTTCTGATACAACAACTACTGCAACAGATGGCGGACTTGCAAGAAAAGTGTACAGGCCATTGGGAATTTTAAGCCTTGAAGAAATACAACAAGGCTATGCTGAACCAACTGGCAACGAATTCAATCCAGTTTCGAATGGAATTGTTCCACAGCAAGGTTTTGATTACGGCCAGGAACCAAGGCAATTTGACCCATTTGGCCAAGCACCCCCACAAGGCGGTTATCCACAAGGGCAAAGTTACGGCCCGCCAAATAGTTTTCCCGGAGGACAAGGCGGCCCGCAGGGATTTAATGGCGGACAAGAATTTGGGCCTGGCGGCCCAGGATTTGGAATGGGGCCATTTAGTGGTGAGGAATGCAGCCTTTCAGAAGAACAACTTGTAGAAAAGATGCAGGAATTCAATGGAGGGAATGGCCCAACTGATGAAATGATGGTGCCAATGTGCAAAGGAATGGCAAACGAAATGTCAGAAAAATTGTTTGAATTCAAGGAGAGGGCTGAAACGCAAAAAGAAACCTGCGAACTGCAAATTACTAGAAAAAAAGCTGCTTTGGATGAAGCAGCTGCAACTTGCAGGCAAATTACCGAGTCAAACAATGCCGATGAATTGATCAGAAAACTTGTTAAGAACAAGTGTACTCTTGAAAGGCTCAAGGTGGAGAGGCGCGCAAGTTTGGAAAAATCTCTTGAAGCAGCGCTTGGATTGCTTGACATTGCGGAAAAAACAGGCAACACTGCAATTGAGGCAACAGCATTGTCAATAACCGAGGAAGAAAATTTGTTCAAGGATTCTGAAAAGCAAAATGTCAACTTTGTGAGCAATATTTTGGGTTCGCCAGAGCATGCAGTGCAGACAGAGCAGGTCGCGGACGAAATGGAAAAGCGCCTGCAGGATTTGGAAGACATCACGGACTCGTTAAGCAGCAGCGAAAAAAGCGCGGTTGAAGAAGAAATAACAAAACTTTCACAAGAAATAGGCAAAAAGAAACAAATCGCGCAATCGCACAAGGCAGGGATTTTTGGAAGAATCGGTGCAATACTTGGCGGGACGGGGTAAAACACACGCCCCTGCTTTTTTTATTTTTTAAATTCTGCTGATTTTTCACAAAATTTGGGGCTTATTCTAAAAACAGCTTTTGGCTTGGCAATAATTTAAAGGAGAAGAGCCAGGGATCTGCATTGCAGTATGGCTCTTGCTCCCTTATCTCCCAATACCGGTTATAATACTGCCTGAAGTGTTTAAATATTTTTTCTTCAACTGCCATTTTTTCTTATACAAACCTATAAATACAAATTAGCCCTTTTTATATTGCCATTTTTTGGGGAAACCGCATGAACGAGCATTTGGAGCTTGCAAAAAAGCTTGGGTTAAACGAATACGAGTCAAAGGCATACATTGCGCTTTTGGGCGTTCATGCCGCCACAGCGTCTGGCGTAAGCAAATTGTCCCTGATTCCGCGTGCAAGGGTGTATGACGTGCTTTCAACCCTTGAAAAAAAGGGGTTCATTGAAAAAAAGCTCTCAAAGCCCGTGGCTTATTCCGCTTTGCCGCCCCTTCACGTGGCAAAAAACATATTCACCTACAAAAAATCCTTGTTTGAAAAAGAAGTCGAGGAAATACAGAATATCGGCCAGTTGCTGGAGCAAAGGGCGGCAAGGCCACAAGGCGAGTCCGGCTTTGCAGAAGAAGTCAAATTGCTTCGCGGGCAAGACAATATTTATTCAAAAATCGGAAAAGAACTTGAATCCGCCCTTGAGTCAGTGGTTTTTTCCGCGACAGAAGCAGGGCTTGCAAGGAAAAAAGCAAAGTTTCACAAAACCATTGAATCGCTTTCAAGGAAAGGCGTCAAGGTGAATTTTCGGCAACAGGAGTTGCGCTGCTGTGTCATTGACAAAAAAACAGTGTTCTTGTTTTTGAACCCTGACACGCAAAAAAGGGACGAGGAATCTGCCCTGTTGATTAAAAACCCGTTTCTTGCATTGCAGTTTCTGAAAAAAACAGTTCAATAAAAATCCAATTATTTCCTTGTGCGGGAATTTTTTGCCTGCTTTGCCTTAAAAGTTTTTTTTGCACCGGATTTTTTGGGCAATTTTTCTGCGGCTTTGACTTCTTTTTTTTCAGCTGCTTTGGATTCTTCCCCTTCTTTGCCGCCGGAACCGCTTGAAATAACATGGTAAATCAACAGCCCGCCGACTATTACGATTAATATGAGTCCAAGGATTGTCTGGGCATTTGAAAAGCTGAGCAGCCCAGTCAGCCCAGTTTCCGTTCCATCTTCTTTTGCCGGCTCGGTTGTGGTTCCTTTTGCCACTTCAAATTCAAGTGTCCTTGAAAGCATTCCTTCGCTTGTGTCGATTGAAAGTTCCTGTTTCATTGCGCCGCCACCAGCAGCGACCGCTTCCCCATCTTTAATGTTTGTTTTCATTGAGACTTTTGTGGTTTCGCCTTGTGCAAGTTTTTTTGATTCAATGCCAAAAGTTGCACTGATTCCTTTTGCCTCAATTGAGTTTATTTCGATTTCTTGGGGGCTTTCGTTTTTGAGTTCAAACTCGACTATGAGTGTATTTTCGCCATTTTCCGTCTGGGTATTTGCTGCCTGTGTTTTCACTGAAACATTTGCCGGCACAAGCCCAAACCATGGGCCAGTGACATTGAGTGTGAGTTTTTTTTCCAGCGACAAGCCAAAGTTGTTTGAGGCAGTGAGGAGAACCTCTTTTGTTTCCCCAAGGAAGTCAAACGGCGGGGTAATGTAATAGTTCACAAACCCGGTGCCCCCTTTTTGCACCAAAACCTGTTGTGGCTCAAAGTATACCCATGGCTGGCTTGAGGAAATTGAAATTTCCATTTCTGCCTGCCCGTTGTTTGAAAAAGCTATTTTTCTCCTTTCGCCTTCCCCGATGCGCCCCTCGAATTCTTTTTCAACAACAATGCCAAAACCATAGCATGCACTGTCATTTAAGTAAAGTATTCCGCCGCTGTCAAACACGTTCACTTTTCCGGATTTTGCGGTGATTGTAAGCGCGTTTTCGGATGAATCCTTTTTAGGGGAAAGTGCAATCGGGAAAGTTTTTTCCTTCGCAGGCTCAATGGTTATTTCCTGCAATGTGCTTGCCCAAGATGGTGAAACCTTGACTGAAAGTGCCTGTGTTTTTGAGCCAAGGTTTGCCACCGTGAAAGAATTTTGTGACTGGACCTGCCTGCAAACGCTGATGTTTGGCACAGAGAGCACGACATTGTAGCACTCCGAAATGTTTACCGTGTAGTCTTTTTCGAAAGAAAAATAATCCGAGTCAAGTTTCAGCGTGAATGTTTTTTGGCTTTCCTTTGGCAGCTCTATTTCAAGCTCTTTTGTGATTGCCCCAAATACCTGCACGAGTTCCTGTGCGTTTGAGGCATCAAAGTACCGGCCGGAAGTTTTTTGCGCAATATTTTCCAGCTGTTTTTTTCCGCTCGTGTCTATGTCAAAGCCGATTGCATACACTTTCACGCCGTTGTTTACAAGCAGGCCAATTGCGGAATCGATGCCGCCATTGCATGACTCCTTTCCGTCGCTTACAAGAATTACATAATTTTCTTTTCCGGGCGCAAACTCTTTTGATGCATTTTCAAGCGATTTTGCAAGAGGGGTGTCGCCGATTGCGCGGAAACTATTGATTTTTGACTCAACGTTTGTGACGTCAAGCCTTGAAAGCGGCACAAGTGTTGTTGGTTCACTGCATTGTTCGCTTTGCCCAAAAACCATGAGCCCAAGGTTTATTGGGGAAATGTTGTTCACAAAGTAAGAAACTGTGCCCTTTGCTATTTCAATTTTTTTCCTGCCGCCAATAGGCAGGTCCATGCTGCCGCTTGTGTCAAGCACGAGTTCGACGAAAACATCCTTGGCTTTGACCGACCCAGGAGTTCCCTCTGCCGAGGCATCAAGCGTTGCTGTCAGCTCTTTTGTTTCACCCGGATTTAATGAAAAATTTTCCACACTCAAGTCAGCCGGCAGCCCAAAAACCCTTGCCTGCAGCGAAATTGGCGTTTCGCGGCCGTTTTTTAGCTGAAATTTGTAAACCGGCTTTTCTTCACTGCACACATTTTCTTCGCCAGACAATTTCTGCACGGTTACATCAAAACAGTCCCTGTTTTCCGCTTCAAATGAAATGCTTTTTTCGAAAACAAATTTTTTTGACTTTGCAGTCAGCACTATATTGTACTGTTTTAAGTCTGAACTGTTTTTTTCAAGGACAAGTTTTACAGTTGTTTTTTCGCCTGCCGCAATTTCAATCAGTGTTTCGCTTAGTTTTGCAAATGCGGGTGCGTCCATCAGCGAAAGTTCAAGCGTGTCGCCCTGCGCGCCGTTGTTTTGAATCTCAAAAGTGTACTGGTTTTCTTTTTCAGTGCACGCCAAAAATGGCTTGCCAAAATTTTCAAAACCGGCGTCAGTTGGCTTTATCTGGATGCCCTGTCCCTGGGTGATGCTTAACGCCGCACTGCCGGTTGAAACAAAATTCGGGTTAAAAAGCGACGCTTTCACAAGGAAATCGTAGTCTCCAAGGTCTGCATCGCACGGCGGGAAAGCAGTGAGTTTGACTGTTTCTTTTTTTCCTTTTTCAACAATCAATTGGCTTGCTTCAAGCGAATACCATTCCTTTGGCAGCCCAACAACTTCGAGGTTAACAAGCTCTTTTTCCTGCTTTGGGACAATCGTTTGGTTGTCAAGTTCAATATTGTAAGCTGCCGGCATGCACTGTGTGATTGTTTTCTGTTGAGGGATAATTGAAATGCCAACGAAGTGCCCCTGTTCAATGTCAATTGTGCAAGAAATGTTTTCTGTTGAACCGTTAGTGATTGAGATTCCTGCAAAATACCGGCCGGGGTCCGCGTAACACGTTGCAATTGTATAAACTTCAAAAACTCCAGTTTCCCCTGCGGAAAGCGTAAGCGTTTCAGGAAGCACCTTAACCCAGTCTGCCGCCGGGCCATTTGAGTGCGGGAAAAATGCCTGTGCCCTTGCCGAATCATTGTAGACCAGTATTTTGTTTACCTGCAGGCCGCACTGGACGCTTTGCGAACTGCATGTGCCGCCGATTATGGCAGATTTTGCCAATATTCCAAACAAGAGCAATCCAAGCCCCAGTGCCAAAAATTTTTTGTTCAAATAAATCACGCCCAAAATTTTTTTAAAAAAACAGCGAACAGATTCGCTGGCAATCTATACATGACCCATCTGCGATGGGTCGATAATATGCATATACTTTTGAATACAACAAAAAAAATTTAAAAATTTTAACTGGAGTTTTTCCAAACAATGTGCTTACCCTTACTATTGCCACTACT
>CAYIER010000044.1:0-9263 GCA_964362395.1 uncultured archaeon | reverse complement strand
TAAAATTTGGAGTTTTTTTCCACAAGCCTTAAAAATTGTGAAAGCCTTTGTTCTTACATGAACGAAAAAGTTGACCTGCTCGTTGTCGGCGCAGGATTTGCCGGAATCAGTGCCGCAATTTATGCCGCAAGGTTTAACCTGAAGGCAATTATTGTGGGAAACGTCTGGGGCGGGCTTATTATCACCACCCACATTGTTGAAAACTATCCCGGCTACAAGAGCATGTCCGGCTTTGACCTGATGGAAAAATTCAAGGAACATGCCGCACACTACAATATTCCATTCATCGAGGAACACATGGATTCGATTGAAAAAAATAAGGAAGGGAAATTTTTGGCAAAAATCGCCAACGGGAAAACAATCGAGGCAAAAGCCGTAATCATTGCAACCGGCACCACGAGAAAAAACCTGAACGTGCCAGGAGAAAAAGAGTTTGAAAACAAGGGTGTATCATACTGTGCCACGTGCGACGCATTCTTTTACAGGGGAAAGGACATCGCAGTGGTAGGGGGCAGCGATTCAGCGGCAAAAGAGGCATTGCTGCTGAGCGAGCACTGCAACAAGGTAACTGTTCTTGCGCGGTCAAAATTCCACCCCGAGCCGATAAATGGCCTGCGCGTCAAGGAGAAAAAAAACATTTCAGTGATGGAAGGCGTTGAAGTCCGCGAAATTACCGGGTCAAAGTTTGTCAAAAAAATTGCCCTCACAAGCGGCATGGAACTATCGGTTCAAGGGGTATTCATCGAAGTCGGCCACAACCCGCAAAGCTCGCTTGGAGAAATTCTTGGCACAAAATTGAACGAAAAAAAAGAGATAATCATCGACAAATACTCGCGCACAAATGTGGCGGGGGTATTTGCTGCAGGCGACTGCTGTGACACCGCATGGAAACAGGGCATAGTTTCAGCGGCTGAAGGCGCGCTGGCGGCAAACTCCGCATTTGAATACCTCACGGAAAAGGGCTTTTTGGGGGAATGAAATGGCAAAAGAAGAATTCATCGCCGAAAAAAAGCTGAACATTGAAGGCATAGTTCTTGCAATAAAGGAAATGGACGACAAACAGCTCCCCGGCTTTGTGCTGATAGGGTACGAGACACAGGACCGCCAGCTGAAAAAATACCGTGTCGACATGCAGAAACTAAACCCGGTGACATTGATTGGGATGCTTGAAGAATTCAAGGCACAGTTTTTTGCAAACGCGCACAAAAAAGAGTGACCAGCAAATGGAAAAACGGTTTGCGTACGAAAACCCCGCAATTTTTGATTTTCAGCCACCAAAAAAAGAAAAAAATCCCGCAGAAGAAATGCGCAAAGAAACACTGAAAGAGATGGGAAAAGAAAAGCCATTCATACAAAAACATTTTTTTGCAATTCTTGCGGCAATAATTTTGATTATTTTTTTGGTTATCTTCCTTTTCTTTGGCCATTAAAGGCTTTTGATTGCGGAAAGGATTTTTTCAGCAATTTTTTGGGCAAAAATTTTGTCCTTTGTGTCCTTCACAAGGATCTTGCCGTTTCGAAAAATGCTCACACTGGTGGCATCCACAACCACGCCGACAAAAACAGGGGTTTCAAAATCAACCAGCAGCTTGCTTTTTTTTAGCCTGGCAGCAACTTTTTGCAGGCCCAGTGAAACAGGTTTTTTCGGGAAAAACTCAAAAGCCAGCTGTGTCTTGCATGGCTGGCCCACAAATTCAGACAACTCCATTTCAACCAGACAAATTTCTTTGAAAAAGCGACTATAAAACCATTGCTTTTGGGTTTCATTCTACTATTGACCCAAGACTTTTAAAAGAATGTTTCAGGCAATATTACTTAAATGTGCGGAATAATAGGCGTGATTGGCCAAAACAACGCCCCGTTCAAGGTTTTTTCCGGCTTAAAAAAACTAGAGTACAGGGGATACGATTCGTGGGGCATTTCGTTTAAGTCATGCAACGGAATCGAGTCAATAAAAAAAGTAGGGCATATCAGCCCTCCAGAAAAAGGCTCATTAAACCACAACTCTTATTGTGCAATCGGCCACACGCGCTGGGCAACGCACGGCAAGGTGAGCGAGCAAAACGCGCACCCGCATTTTTCAAACAGCAAAGACATTGCAATAATTCACAATGGAATAGTTGAAAATTTCGAAGAACTCCGCGACAAGCTGAAAAAAAAAGGATACTCTTTCCAGTCAGACACCGACACAGAAGTGATTGCAAACCTCATAGAGTCCCATTTCAAAAAAAACAGGGATTTTGCGGAGGCAACAAGAAAAGCGCTCCTTGAAACAACCGGAAGCTATGCAATTGTTGCAATGCACAAAAACGTGTTCGAGCTGGTTTGCGCAAGGAACGGCTCGCCGCTCGTGCTTGGAATCGGCGGCAAAGAATTGTTTGTTGCAAGCGACGTACCGGCATTTTTGGCTTACACAAAAAAAGTGATTTACCTAAACGACAACGAGATGGCGGTGCTTGGAAAAACCGCGAACGTCTTTGACATTTCAAGTGGAAAAGAAATAAAAAAAACAATTGAACAAATTAACTGGAACGCAGAGCAGGCAGAAAAAGGGGAATACAAGCATTTTATGTTAAAAGAAATATTTGAACAGACACAAACAATCAAATTGGCTGCAGATCAATCGGATGAAAAAATAAAAAATATTGCTAAAATAATAAATGAAGCCAAAGGTGTTTTTTTTGTGGGTTGTGGCAGTTCCTATAATGCATGCATTAGTTCAGCCTATTTGTTCAACAATGTGGCAAAAATGCACGTGAACGCGGTGCTTGCATCAGAATTTGGAAATTATTCCGATTTTATGAACGAAAAAACGCTTGTGATTGCGGTCAGCCAGAGCGGCGAAACAGCGGATGTAATTGACGCGGTGAAAATCGCAAAAAAGCACGGCACAAAAGTTGTTTCAATAGTAAACGTCATGGGAAGCTCATTAATGAGAATTTCTGATGATTCGCTGCAAATGAACTGCGGACCCGAAATCTGCGTGCTTTCCACCAAAAGTTACACCGCACAGCTTGCAATTTTGCTTCTTTTGGCATACGGGGCCGCGGGAAAACTGAGTGAAGGAAAAAAAATCGTGGAAGAGGCGGCTAAAAAAGCCGCGCAAATAATTGATTCATCTGACAAAAAAGCTCACGAGCTTGCAAAAAAACTCAAATCAAAGCATGACTTGTTCTTGATTGGCCGCGACCTCGCATATCCAAGCGCGCTTGAGGGGGCACTGAAAATCAAGGAAGTTTCATACATCCATGCGGAAGGGTTTGCCGGCGCAGAACTAAAGCATGGGACAATTGCACTCATTGAAGAAGGCGTGCCAGTGATTGTTTTAAGCACAGAGCATACAAGGCCCCTGATTTTAAGCAACGCACAAGAAGTAAAAAGCCGAGGAGGATACATAATCGGGATTGACTCAAAAGAAAACCACACATTTGACTATTTTTTCAATGTTGACGAGGCAGGAAACGCCAACCCAATTTTAATGATTTTGCCGATACAATTACTTGCATATTATTTGGCAGTTGAACGCAATCTCAATATAGATATGCCTCGCAATCTCGCGAAATCAATTACTGTAAAGTGAAAATTGATGCAAAAAAAACTTTTTGGAACAGACGGCATCCGCGGAACCGCGAACAGGCACCCGATGACGCCGGAAATGGCTTTGGCTATTGGAAAGGCGGTGGCAAAGGTTTTCCGCAAACGCAACGGCCACATGCACAAAATCGTGATTGGAAAAGACACGCGCCTGTCAGGCTACATGATTGAAACCGCGCTCACAAGCGGTATCGTTTCAGCCGGAGTCAATGTTTTTTTGGTTGGCCCCTTGCCGACGCCTGCAATTGCGCACCTGACCCGGTCAATGAATGCTGATGCAGGAATTGTCATCAGCGCCTCGCACAACCCGGCACACGACAACGGCATAAAAATTTTTGATTCCCGCGGGCGAAAGCTGTCAGACAGCATTGAACAGGAAATTGAAAACGAAATTTTTTCAGCTGAAAAAAAGGAAAACGAGCACGGGATAGGCAAGGCTTACAGGATAAACGATGCGGTTGGAAGGTACATTGAGTTTGCAAAGGCAAGCATAAGCAACCAGTCGCTTGAAGGCCTCAAAGTTGTACTGGACTGCGCAAACGGCGCCGCTTACAAGACCGCGCCGACAATTATTTCAGAGCTCGGGGCAAATGTTTCAGTTTTTCACAATTCGCCAAACGGGACAAACATCAACGAAAACTGCGGGGCGCTTTACCCAAAAGTTATCCAAGAAGAAGTGAAAAAACAAAAAGCAGACATAGGGATTGCCCTTGACGGCGACGCTGACCGGGTGATTGTCTGCGACGAAAAAGGGGAAATAGTGGATGGCGACCAGATAATGGCAATCTGCGCAATTGAACTAAAAAAACAGAAAAGGCTCCCAAAAAACACCGTGGTCGCAACGGTGATGAGCAACAAGGGCTTTTTTGACGCAATGAAGGAAAACGGGATAGAAATTATCACAACAAGGGTGGGTGACAGGTTTGTGCTTGAAAAAATGAAAGAACACCAAATTGCACTCGGAGGAGAACAGTCTGGACACATTGTTTTCTTTGATTATTCCACAACTGGCGACGGGATAATAACTGCACTGCAATTGCTTGCACTAATCAAAAACTCCGGCAAAAAAATTTCGCAGCTTGCAAAATGCATGAAAAAATACCCACAAGTATTGGTGAACGTGAAAGTAAAGGAAAGAAAGCCGATTGTCCGGATTGATTCTGTTTCAAAAAAAATCGCCGATGCGGAAAAAATTCTGGGAGAACAGGGGCGAGTGTTTGTAAGGTACTCCGGCACAGAAAACATCTGCCGCGTAATGGTTGAGGGAAAAAATCAGCACGAAATAAAGCAAATTGCGGACGGAATTGCCATGCAGGTAAAAAAAGAAATCGGTGAATGAATGAAGAAACTTGTTTTGCTGCTGGAAAAGCTGAAAAAAGAAATTGATTCAGG
Source organism: uncultured archaeon (assembly GCA_964362395.1). Taxonomy (GTDB): domain Archaea; phylum Iainarchaeota; class Iainarchaeia; order Iainarchaeales; family GW2011-AR10; genus JACPKT01. The sequence continues at coordinate 4,277 of CAYIER010000044.1, read as the reverse complement.
AAAAGAATTTGAATACTGGAAATACCTGGATGAATCTGAAAAAATTTTGGAAAAAATGAGGAAAAAAATCGGCGGAAAAATCGAAAAAAACGTTTCAGTGAAAGGAAAACTCGCTCTTGGAAAAGGTTCGGTGATCAAATCGGGAAGCTATATTGAAGGCAATGTTTTTATCGGAAAAAACTCCAAAATCGGGCCAAACGCACACCTTCGCCCCGGCACGGTTGTGTCGGACAACTGCCATATAGGGATGAGTGAAGTAAAAAACTCCATTATTTTGGGCAAATCAAACGCTTCTCACTTCAACTATGTGGGTGACTCGGTGCTTGGGGAAAACGTGAACCTTGGAGCCGGGTCAAAAATCGCAAACCTCCGCCACGACAGCCAAAGCGTTTGGGTAAAAATCAATGGCAAAAAAATTGACTCAGGCAAAAGAAAACTCGGCGCAATGGTCGGCTCAAACACCAAAACAGGAATCAACTCTTCAATCAACTGCGGAAAAATTGTCCCAAACGGGACAAAAATTCTTCCAAACGAATTTTACAGCTGATTTTACCAATAAGTTTAAATAAAACGGAAGGATTATTATATCACAAATGGTGGGGAGGTGAAAATACAATGTCTAGCTCATCATCAAGTAGTTCTAGCAGCTCAAGAAGTAGCGCTGGCAAGAAAAAAAAGAAAAGGTAATTGAACCTTGAAAATGATTGATCATTGATTTTAGTTCTTGTGGGCGGAAACCTGCCCCACAAGGACTTTAAAATTTTTGCAAAAAACTGATTCTTTGTTTGGATTTACTTTTCAAAAACAGGCTTTCAATAAAGCTATTTTGAAAGAAATAAAACTATTTTGAAAGCACTTTTCCGGTGACCGCGTCTATCTGGACCAGCCTTTGCTTGTTTTGCATTGAAAGCGCTGCCTCCCAGACCGGCTTGTAGATTTCTGAAACATCCTTTACCACAACGTTTTTCCAGAGTTTCTGCAGAACAAGCGGCACATGCTTTTTCAAAAACACTTCGTGGCCCTTGTTTACCATTTCTGCCCTCACAAACGGCAGCTTGCTGATTGATTCAAGCAGGTCGTGGCGCTCACTTAGCGGAATGTCAAGCTTTTCTTTTAACCCAAAAGTTCTTTTGCCGGAGCGGTTGTCAACGATTGCGCCGATAAGGTTTTTTTCGTTGAGTTTTGAAAGAATGCGGTGGATTTTTCCGTCGCCAAAGCCCGTCTTTGCAACAAGCTCGTCGGCAGTGTGCCCGCCCTTGTTCAAAAGCAACAGCACTGCTAAGTCCTCGTCATCCATGTCAAAAAATTCCTTTAAGCCGCTTGATTCGACAAATTGGTCGTTTAAGAAGTGAATGAATTCGCCGGTGTGCGCGTTGATAAAACAGTGCCTCGTCAAAAATTCTTTTCCCGACCGCGAAATCACATCATAGCGCACTTTCCAAACCGTCAGGTACTTTAATCCAAACGACTCTATTTTTTCGTCTTCGCCAAGCAGGCCAAACAGTTTTTTCCCACGGACACTATTAAGAATGCCCTGTGCTTTTGCCTTGTCAACCCGAAGCGGCAAAGCCAAAAGTTCGGTCTGCAAATCAGATTTTTTTTCCGATTCATTCTGCAGTGCAGTGCCATCGTCCCCTTCTTGTCCGCCAGCTTCTGTTTCCCCCTGCGCGGCTTCATCAGCCTCATCTGCATCCTCTGATGATTCCTCTTGTGTTTCCTCGGCTTCTTTTTTTATCGGCTCGGTTGAAACGGTTTTTTGCCCAACAAACAGCCCCCTGTTTTCAAGCTCTTTTAGAACCGAATCAATGTCAAGGCCCGCCTTGTATTTTGAATTCATTAGGCCAATTATGCTTTCAATTTTTTCAAACTCAAGTGTTTTTTCCTTCAAAACGTCCTTTGCAATCATGTCAAGCGCAAGCTGCCTTGCCTGCACCGGCTTCATGTCCGACTTGACTTTAGTTGCCTCCACATCGCGGCCCTCGTGCTGTGAAAAGCGCGGGCGGATTTCCATTACAAATGCCCTCGTGGTTTCCTCGCGCCGGTCACCGGTCAATGCGACACCGACAGGCAGGGTTTTAATGAAACTGCTTTTGCGGTACTTTGCTGGAATAATTGTCGGCGTCCGCTTGTTGACTGCCTTCACGTCGTCATCAAATACAAGCTTGTGGGTAAGGATTATGTCCAGCTGGCTGAGCACCTTTGTGTCAATCGCGCTTGGCTGCTGTGTCGCAAACACTAGGCTACAACCGGGGCGCCTTCCCTGCTTTGCATACTCAATCAACGGATTGCTTGCAGGGGTCTTTTCGTTCCCGCTTGGGATAAGCGTGTGCGCTTCGTCAACAATCAGCCACGTCGGGGGAATTTCCAATTCAAACAATTCGTCAACTTCCATTGACTTGAACTTGTTTGCTGCCTCCTTTCTGGTGGAAAGCTTTCTTGCAGACAAAATGCGGCGCGCAAGCACACCGATTACAAGTGCCGTAACGTTGTCCTCAAGAAAACTCGTGTCAAGTATTGTCAACTGGCCTTCACGCGACAATTCCCCCAAAGGGGTCCCCTTCTCGCTGAAAATCCCCCAAGTTTTTGCCGCGGCAAACCTGCTTGTAAGCGCCCGGATTGAATCCTGCTTGTAACCAATTTCGCGGGAATTAATTTCCTTGTCATTGTGCAGGCAATTGATGATGTCGTCAAGCGAATAATTTTTCCCCTTTCCGCCGATTTTTTTCCCGGACTCCGTTTCAACGTAGCCTTTTTCGACTTTTTTCAGCGCCTGCTCAAGCAAGAGACCGGTGATGCTGAAGCGGTCAATCATAAAAGTCAAAGTCCAGTCTTCGCCAGTCAAAAGCGACGGCTGGATTGCAAACCCCTTGTCGTACGTTGATTTCGGGACACTTGAAGTCAGGCCAATGGGAATGAAAACTTTCAGGTTGTCAAGGCCACGCGGCTTTAGCCCCCACTCCTTTAATTTCTGGACCTCGCGTTCCTCTGTATTTGGGAAACGCATTGACCAAAACACCCCAATGGGATCAATCATGATTGTCCCGACATTCTTGTTTTTTAGCGCAAGCTCTTCCGCAATTATTCCCAACGCGTAAGATTTTCCTGATCCGCGCGCGCCGCAAATGAACACAACATGCGGGTTCAGGCCGTCAAGGTAAACGAATTTTTCCTTGTGCTCGGATTCATTCACGCGCCCCAAAAGAAGAGAGCTCTCAAAGCCATATTCCTTGTAAACGCTTTTTTTGCGCCCGATAAAAACGCTCTTTGTTTTCTCGTCCTCCAAAAACTTTAACGGCAGCGAATCAGAACCGCCGATATCCTTTACGCTAAGAAGCGATGCCTTTTTCAGGATCATTTCCTTGATTTCCCTGCGCCTTGACTCATCACCAATTGTTGCACCCTCTTCCCTGCTCCCGGTCTCATGCTCAAGGTCAATCTCTTTTTCATCACCGGCTTCATCCCCCTCAATGATTTCTTCAGAATCAGGCCCCGTTTTTTCTTCAACAGAATCATCAATGGATTCTGGCTCATCCGCGAGCTCATCCGCGGGCTCATCTGCTGGTTTGACTCCAACACTTTCCGGTTCAAAGGATTTTTCCACGACAGGTTGAGGCCCCTGCTTTTTTGATTTTTTAGAAGCGCTTTTTTTTGCATTTTTTTGCTTTGCAGGCAAATCCTTGACAGGTTTTATTTCTGCAATTTTTTCTTCCACTACAGGAACTTCAATCTTCCTTGCAGCCCTCTTTTTGCCTGAAATAACTTCATCAAAAATATCAGTATCTGGATCCTCTTTTAGAACCTCTATCCGCTCCTCCAAACCAAAATCCCTAGGAGTCTCACCCACTTCAGTTTGAGTCCCTCCCCCTTCAACCGGCAAATCCGACTTTTTTTCAGCCATTACAAAAAAATAGCCTTTGAAATATATAAAATTGCTGGAAAAACCAAAAAAAGCCAGATTTAAAGCCTTTATCACAAAAAAATGTAATAATGGGCTCGTAGTCCAATGGTAAGACGCATCGTTCGCAAAGCCGATTGCGTCCGGCTGGTTCGCATACGTGTTCCGTCTTTGACGGGACGATAATATTTAATCAGCCGGCATTTTTGTTCCGATATGGACCAGCGCCAGTGCAACTGGTGCCCGTACCAGCCGGACGTGACGGCTTCGAAAGACGATGAGACTGCGGGTTCGATTCCCGCCGAGTCCATCGCGTGCAAAGTCACGCGACACCTTGTACGTGTCCCATTTTCAATGGGACAATAATACTTATGAGGGATTG
>CAYIER010000043.1:7031-9529 GCA_964362395.1 uncultured archaeon | reverse complement strand
GGCTTGTGTGAGCCTGTTAAAATCAGTTCCGTGTTTTTTGCTTTTTTTTCAATCAATTCAATTATGTCTTTTTCTTTCAGTAGCCCCATTTGCACTGCGTAGAGGCATTCGTCAAAAATCACGATGTCAAATTTTCCGCCTGCGGCGGCTTTTTGTGTGCTTTGAAGCCCTGCCTGCGCGCTTTTGATGTGCTCTTTTTTTGGTTCTCCAATCACCCATTCTTTGAAACCAAAGCGCTCCACTGAAAAGTTTTCAAATTTTTTTGCCGCCAATAGTTCGCCGTATTCTTCAAAAGCATCCGTGCCAATGATTCCTTTTTTCATCACCTGCACCAAGTGCACCTTGTAGCCGCGCCCAAGAGCGCGGAAAGCAGTTCCGATTGCAGCGGTTGTTTTGCCTTTGCCGTTTCCAAAGAATATCTGAACGAGGCCAAATTTTTTATTTTCCATAAGCAGTATTTTTTACATTACCGTCCCGTCAAAGACGGGACTTGTACGGCGTGTGAACGGAGTCAGCCGTTTATGAGCATCCGCTTGTTGTTCCGCAGTCTTCGCAGACAGTGCAGGAGCCGTTTCTTTTGACTCTCATTGAGGCGCATTCTGTGCATTGTTCGCCGGTGTATCCTTGGCTTTTTGCTTCCATTGCGATTGCAGCCGAGCCGTTTTCTTTTGGTTTTTGTTTTTTTGCGCGTGCCGTGCTGCTGATTTCTTTGTTTGGGGAAATAATCGTTGTTGTTTCTGTTTGGGTTTCGTGTTCTGTTTTGTGGTTTGAGTCCATTGTTTTTACGTGGACAAAGTCGTTGCGCCCAAGGTATTCGTGGCCGAGCACGCGAAAGATATAGTCAATTATTGATGTCGCGTTTTTTATGTGCTCGTGGCCTGTTACGGCTCCTGCCGGGTCAAATCTTGTGAAAGTGAATGTGTCGACGAATTCGTCAAGTGGCACCCCGTATTGGAGTGATTTTGAGACAGCGACTGCAAAGCAGTTCAATAGTGCCTTGTATGAGGCCCCTTCCTTGTACATGTCAATGAATATTTCTCCAAGCGAACCGTCCTCGTATTCGCCTGTTTTAAGGAATATCTTGTGGCCGCCGACAACTGCTTCTTGGACGAACCCATAACGCTTAAATGGCAGCTTTCTTCTTGTCCCTGCCGCAACGATTTTTTCCTGCATTTCTTTTGGCGAAACGGTTTCGTCAACGTCTTGGCTGTTGTCAAGGAAGGCGAATTCTTCGCCTTGGCTTGTCGAGTTCAATGGCTGGCTTAGCTTGCTTCCGTCTCTATACAGTGCCACTGCTTTTAGCATCAGTTTGTGCGAGACAGCGTATGCTTCTTTTATGTCTTCTATTGTTGACTCGTTTGGCATGTTGATTGTCTTGCTTATTGCGCCGGATATGAATGGCTGGACTGCTGCCATCATTTTTATGTGCCCCGTGTGCTGTATGAACCTTTTTCCATCCTTGCCGCACTTGTTTGCGCAGTCAAACACCGGGTAGTGCTCTTTTTTGAGGTGCGGTGCGTCCTCGATTGTCATTGTGCCGCAGACAAACCTGTTTGATGCCTCTATTTGTTCTTTTGTGAACCCGAGCTCTTTGAGCATGTCAAAGTCCGGGTCGTTTAATTGTTCGTTTGAAAACCCGAGGTTTTTGCAGAATTCTTCGCCAAGGGTCCACTTGTTGAATGCAAATTTTAGTTCGAAAATGTTTGGAAGCTGTGATTCAATCATTTCAATGCGTTCTTCAGTAAAGCCTTTTTCCCGAAGCATTTTTGGGTTAATGGACGGGCAGCCTTCAATTGTTCCCCGCCCCTTGCAGTATTGCTCTATATCGTTTATTTCCGCGCCAGAGTATCCTAGGTTTTTGAGTGCCTTTGAAACTGCCTGGTTCACGATTTTGAAGTACCCTCCGCCCGCGAGTTTTTTGAATTTCACGATTGCAAAGTCCGGTTCAACTCCGGTTGTGTCACAGTCCATTACAAGGCCGATTGTTCCGGTTGGCGCAGTCACTGTCACCTGTGCGTTCCTGTACCCGAATTTTTGCCCTTCGTCAAGTGCTCTGTCCCATGCTTCCCTTGCCGCTGCAAGCAGGTCTTGTGGGCAGTATTTTGGGTCTATTCCAGCCGGCGGGACGCTTAGCCCCTCGAATTCTTCGGGTTTTGCGTTGTAAGCAGCCCTTCTGTGGTTGCGGATTACCCGCAGCATGTGTTCTTTGTTTTTTTCATGGCCTGGAAATGGGTTTAAGCAGCGCGCCATCTCTGCGCTTGTGGCATAACTTTCCCCGCACATGATTGCCGTAAGTGCGCCTGCAATTGCGCGGCCTTCGTCTGAATCGTAAGGTATTCCCTTTATCATCAATACGGTGCCGAGGTTTGCATAGCCGGGAATACGACTGACGACAAGCCGGCCAACTTCGTTGTCAACGGATTTGCCAATGGGACGGTTGAAAGCGTCACGCTTGCCGGCGCGCCCGTGGCCGCTGCGGAACGACTCGGCAGGGAAGT
>CAYIER010000043.1:3292-7021 GCA_964362395.1 uncultured archaeon | reverse complement strand
CCAAGGTTTGCGTACCCAAGGCCAAGTGTTCGAAACCTGTAGCTTAGTTCCGCGATTCTTTGTGACGGAAACTGCGCCATTAGCACACTTATTTCCAAAACGATTGTCCAAATCCTTGTCGCGTGCATGAATGAGTCAATGTCAAAGTTTGCTTCTTCGTCCAAAAACTTTCCAAGGTTAATGCTTGCAAGGTTGCACGCTGTATCGTCCAAAAATAAATATTCTGAGCACGGATTGCTTGCATTGATTTTTCCATCTGCGGGGCAGGTGTGCCACTCGTTGATTGTTGTGTCAAACTGGACTCCCGGGTCTGCGCAGTTCCATGCGGCAAAGGCAATTTTGTTCCAGAGGTTCCGTGCCTTGAGTGTTTTTGCGATTTGTCCGTTTGTCCTGAAAATAAGGTTCCAGTCCGCGTCTTGGTTAACTGCGCCCAAAAAATCGTTTGATATTCTTACGCTGTTGTTTGAGTTTTGCCCGCTGACCGTAACGTATGCGTCTGATTCGTAGTGTGTGCCAAGTGTTGGGAAATCAATTTTTGTTTTTCCCTGCTTTACCAATTGCAGGCACCGAAAAACATAATTAAGGGGCACGCCGCTGTTTTTTGCGGACAGAACTGCCTGCTTTAGTTTTTCGTTTGAGGACGGGTTTGTTGTTTTTTGCTCCAGTGCAATCTGCATGATGTTGTTTAAGTGCATCATGCACATTGCGCTTCCTGCAACCATTGCCGCAACTTTTTGTTCTTCAAGCATTTTCCAGTTAATGAATTCTTCCACGTCCGGGTGGTCAATGTCAAGAATGACCATTTTTGCGGCCCTTCTGGTTGTTCCGCCGGATTTTATTGCGCCAGCTGCCCTGTCATAAACTTTCAAAAAGGACATTAATCCTGAGCTTATTCCGCCGCCTGAAAGTGTTTCTCCTTTCGCGCGGAGTGTGCTGAAGTTTGTTCCTGTGCCCGAACCATACTTGAAAATTCTTGCCTCTCTTGTTACAAGGTCAAAAATTCCGCCTTCATTTACCAGGTCGTCTTTAATTGATTGTATAAAGCACGCGTGGCATTGGGGTCTTGAATAACTGTCAGTTGAAATTTCTAATTTTCCTGTTGCCTGCTCAACATAATAGTGGCCCTGCGGGTTCCCTGTGATTCCATAAACTGTGTGAAGCCCAGTGTTAAACCATTGCGGCGAATTTGGCGCGGCGAACTGGTTAATGAGCATGAATGAAATTTCGTCCTCAAATGCGTCAGCATCTTCTTTTGACGCAAAGTACCCATATTTTTCCCCCCATTCCCTCCAGCACCTGCTCATTCTTTTGACTACTTGTTTTGCGGTTTTTTCGCTGCCAAGCACTTGTTTTCCGTCCTTGCCAAGCAGTTGCCTGCCGTTTTCGTCAACTTGCGGCACGCCGGCTTTCCTGAAATATTTTTGGGCAATGATGTCTGTTGCAACCTGTGACCAGTTCTTTGGCACCAGGATGTCCTTTAATTCAAACACCACGCTTCCGTCAGTGTTCCTTATAATTGAGGTCCTTTTTTCGTATTCGACCGCGTCAAGGGGGTTTCTTTGCTCTTTTGTAAACACCCTTTTGATTTTCAGCCCGCTTTTGGCTGCAAAAGAATAAAACGGCTTTGTCTCGGTTTTTTTCGCCTCGTCCATCATTTTTAATCACTTCAAAATGCTTTCAATTTTCTTTTTTATCTCGCTTTTAGGGAAAGCACCCGTGAACTGGTCAACTATTTTGCCGTTCTTGTAAAACATTACTGTTGGGATTGCCATGATATGGTGCTCTTGGGACAGCTCGGGGTTTTCGTCCACGTTCACCTTGAAAAATTTGGCCTTGCCCGCATATTCTTTTGACAATTCGTCGATTATCGGGGAAAGCACCCTGCATGGGCCGCACCATTCTGCCCAGAAATCTATAATAACCGGTTTTGGCCCCTTCACTTCGGCAAAAAAGCCATCTTTAGACAATTCGTTCATGCAAAACCCGCCTAATCAACAATGTTTGGTTATCTTAAAAAATTCACCCAACTAATTAACTAATCTAACTGTCGGGATTAAGTTTATTGCGCTTGCCCTTTAAAAGCCTTGCAGTGCAAAACAATTGCATTTGCTTTCCGAAAAAAAAGACGGTATTTTTTTTGCTTTCTTAATTAATCGGCTCTGGTTAATTGTGCCGTGGTTGGTTTTTTTTCTTTTTTGTTTGGTTAAAGTTTTAATTTTGTGTCCGAAAAAAAGAGTTTTGCAAGCCTTTCGTCAGATAATTGCGGCGAATTCACAAGGTGCCTGTCCAAAAGCGGCGCCAAGACTGCAATGTAAACGCTTGCAGAAAGCAAATGCAGTGCGGTAAATGGAATCTGTGCAATAAATGCCAGTTTCATCGGGGTTCCAAACAGGGTTGGCCCAAACAACACGCCTGTCACGAAGTCAAACACCAGCACTCCTGCAATTCCGGCTCCAAGGTAATTCTTTAACCCGATTTTTTGCCTGTTTTTGAAGTAAAAATGCGCTCCGATTCCAATGGCAGCATAAGTGAAGGCAGTAACCCAAGTCCATGCGCCGATTCCACTTGTAATCAGGTCAAATGAAACCATTGCAATGAACGCAAAGGCCGCCGCGCTCCACCACTTTTGCTGCCTCGCAAATGGCAGCATGACGCCCATAATCGGGTCATTGTTTGGAAAAACCCGCACAAAACGCAAGGCATTGACCAAAACAATGCCCGCCGCAAACTTGACTTTGTTCATCTAAAACAAATGATGCAAAAGAGTATAATAAAAGGTTTCGATAAGGGTAACGGGCGTTACTCTGCGAAAATTAACTGGGTTGCAATTGGGTTACAGCCATTTTTGTTTTTTCTTCTTTTCTTTTTCAAATTTGCTTATTTCCATTTCATAATAATGGTGCAGTTCAGGGTATTTGGCTGTTCCATGTTTTTTCCTGTGTTCGTCTATTCGCTTGTCCAGTGATTTGATTGCTTTTTTATATTTCGCCTTGCTCATTTAACCAGTGCCTCTGCCTTTAGGAATTCTAGTTTTGCTGCTTCGAACAGCTTCTTGGCATCGCTTGTCGAAATTTTGGCCCCGGCTTTTCTATTATCCTGCTCAGTCCTATGAGCTTCCAAGAATGCATCTGCTGTTTTTTCGCTAAAACCGTGGCTTTTTATGAGTTCCATGAATTTTTTGCCTGAATATTGCAGGTTTTTTTTGTAGCATTGAATTATAAACAAGCCTTTGAGCCGAAGAACCAATGAATAAATTGCCGCATTTGAATCCAAAAATTTTTTGTTTGCAGCCAGCAAGCCCCTTGCACTTTTAAATGCGCCAATCGTGTCATCAAAAAATTTTTCAAAATTTGGGTTAATGTCCACTGACTTGAGTTTGTTCAATACGGATTCATTCAGGATTGGCGTGCCTTCACGGGCTATCTGATATAGAAATAGCGTTGGGTCAGTTTTCATTTCTTTGGCAAATTCACTTTTGGTTTTTACGGTGAAGTCAAATTTGCCTGTTTTTTTAATTCCGAATTTTTTGCCGGATATGACCATCACATCAATGTCTGATTGGCTTGTCTGCTCGTTTCTCGCAAAACTGCCGAACAAAAAAATGCCTTCAATATCCCTCAAATGTGGCTTTAGTATCTCTATTGTTTCGCCTGCAACATCTAAAGGCTTTTTCTCAAGAATCACCAGCACTTTTTCGCCTATCCATCTTTTTGGCGTATAGACAATGCT
>CAYIER010000043.1:0-3192 GCA_964362395.1 uncultured archaeon | reverse complement strand
CTACCTAAAAATCACGAACTCACTGAAGTACTGGCTATAACGTAGAACTAGAAAAAATGCTTAACGCAACAAAAACAAGGGGTTTGAAGCCTCTCAATTGATTGAAATTCTTGAAATAAAGCATAATTGCAGGGAACTAAAACGTCTTTGGTTTTTTTTTACATTCAGTGGCTTTTTTAAACCATTTTTTGGCTTGTTGTTTTTGTGAAGCAAATTTTTTTGGCAACCGGCAACAAGCACAAGGTCGCAGAAATCGGTACAATCCTTTCCGAATATGGCTTTGAGGTTGTGCCAAAGGCTCTTGAAATAATTGAGCCGGATTATAATTCCCTCAAAGAGGTTGCGCGCTTTAAAGCGGAGCAGGCGTTTTTGCAGCTCAAAAAGCCGGTTATTGCCGAGGACACGGGTGTTTTTTTTGAGGGCTACAACAATTTTCCGGGGCCGATTGCAAAGCGGGTCTATCAGGGCATCGGGTTTGACGGTCTGCTGGCTCTTATCAATGCAGCAAAGACAAAACGCGCTTTTTTTAGGACGGTCATTTGTTTTGCTCGTTCAAAAAAAGAAATGCATCTATTTTCCGGCACGCTTAAGGGCAAACTGGTTGAAACCGTGGTTGAAGCAGACAAGGACCGTCTGCCGTACGAAAAAATCTTTGTGCCAGCTGGTTGCACTAAAACCCTTGTGGAGCTGGATTTGGCTCAAAAGAACCGCATCAGCCACCGTGCATTGGCTGCAAGAAAGCTTGGGGAATGGCTGAAGGAAAACTATTGACTCATTTTGAAATTTTAGCTAGGTTTTTCAGGCTTTCCTTAAAATCTTCCATTGAAATGTTTGCTTGAATTTTTTTTTCCGCAAGCAGATCCATCATTTCGCTTATGCTAAGGCCTGCTATTTTGGATGCTTTTTCAAGTGAAATTTTTCTGCTTTTATACAATTCAGATGCAAATTCTTCCCGCCCCTTGTCTATAAGTTCTTTTGCTGCCTCGGATTTCCCTATTTTTGAATACTTTGACACGTATGTTATTGCCTCTTTTCTTGAATGATCCAGTCTAACGCTCAATACTTCGCTCATTTGTTCAAAACCTCCTTTAATGCAAAATTAATTATTTCCTTTGAATATCTGCCGTTTTTTTCAAGGGATTGCAATATGCCTGTGATTTTTTCCTTGTCAATTTTTTTTGTTTTATGCTTTTCCAAAACGAATGCCAAAGCGGTAATAAAAGGTGTTTCCAAAATTTTCATTGCTTTTATTGCCTTTCCATCATCTGTAGCAATTGCCTTTGCTTTCAATTCCTTTGCCAAAACAATTGTTTCCGATTCTCCCTTTTCCAATCCGAATGCCTTCATTGTTTCAGCTACTGCATTGTAGTTTTTTATTTTTTTCACCAAAATTTTGCCTTCCTGTATTCTTTTTTCAATTAATGCTGAATCAAAGCTATTTTTTCTCTTCACTGCTTCAACCATTACGGCCTCTGAAATTATGCAATTTTTAAAGTGCTCAAGAAACATGTCCAAACACTCGCATTTCGCCAGCAAAATCAAGGTTGAAGAATCAACTACAATCACTTACACCAACGTATACAAAATACTACAAAATCAATAAAAATGTTGTTGTTTCCTTTCAACTGCTTCGTATCCAGCAATTTGGCACTGATTTTTTCCTGCCAGAAAAACTATTAAACCACTTATGCCATTATTTTAGCTATGTCCGGTTACATTGAGCTTGACCCGCGCGTTAAATTGATTTCTTTGGCTGAGTTAAAAAAAAAGCTTGATTCAAAGGAGGGCTTGCTTTTGGCTGACGTGAACCCGCGTGACCGATTTGACAAGCACCACATCAGGGGTGCCACATATGTAGATTACGAGACCGCCGCGCGGTGGTTTGTGCAGAACAAGGTTCCAAAAGACAGGCAAATCGTCCTTTACTGCGAGAACACGATGTGCACTGCATCGCCGATTGTTTCAAACAAGCTTGTAAAAATGGGTTATTTAAAAGTGTTTGAATTCCACGAAGGAATACAGGCATGGATCAAAGCTGGTTATGACTGGGAAGGAACCGGCTGAAAGGGCAGTGTTTGGCTTGCCTTGCGTGTTTGGTGTTTTCTGATGCCTGCAAGGCACGCCGGCTTGGCTCATTTGAAAGTGTCTCAAACGCTTGAGCGCGATAACCCGAAATGGGTGCAGGGCCTCGACCGCGCGCTTGTTTTCGTTGCCTTGCTTGGCCCGATTGCGACAATTCCACAGATTGTGAAAATTTTTTTTGAAAAAAACGCGCAGGGCCTTTCCTTAATCAGCTGGTCAATTTTTTTGGCTTTGTCTGTGCCGTGGATTGTTTACGGTTTTGTCCACCGGGAAAAGCCGATTTTTTTTGCATACATTTTTTATTTTTTCACAAATCTTTTGGTCGTAATTGGGATAATGCTTTACTCTTAGCGGAATATCAGAAAGGCGATTGCATAAATACCTTTTTGCGCGTAAATTTGTCTGTTTGCGGGAGTCCGATAGCGGCAATTCGGTTGGCTTTAGGAGCCAATGGCCTAGCGCCTTCGCAGGTTCGAGTCCTGCCTCCCGCATTTGTACCAAAATTTTGGGTTTTAAACCAGAACTGCTTTATTAACCGTTGCCTGCGTTTGTTTGCATGGGAAACGCAAAAGTTTTTTTTGCGGTTTTGCTGGCCGGCATTTTGTTTTTCAGCGGGTGCCTGAAAAATTCCAGGCCTGAACTGTGCAGTGAAATAACTGATTTAACGATAAAGGACAGCTGTTTTTATGGAGTTGCTTTGGATAAAAAGGAACCATCTTTGTGCAGGCAAATAAAGGAGTTGGAAGAAAAAGACAATTGTCTTTATGATTTGGCGCAGGGAAATTTTTTTCAGTCAAAGCCCGTTAAAAAAATTTTTGTGAGTGACCCAAAACAATTGTGCAAAAACGAAATGGGGCTTTCTGAAAAGGATTTTTGTTTTCACAGGCAGGCTCGCGCAACTGGGAATGAAGTGCTGTGCTATTTTATGAGCGACAGTGAGAAAAAGGAAAGCTGTCTTAAAGACATGGAAAAAAGCTAGCTTAAGGGAGGCAAAAAATGGTTTTGTTCAAAGCAATTGTTGTAATTTTTTTGATTTTGGTGTTGGTGGTGAGCGGAAAGCCTCAAAAATCCATTAACACCAATTTTTTTAAAAATAGCTATTTTTAATGT
>CAYIER010000042.1:0-9577 GCA_964362395.1 uncultured archaeon | reverse complement strand
ATTTAATTAATTAGGTTAATATATTACTTTGTCCTTTCTTTTCATTATATAAGGTTTTTTTTGCATTTGTTTGCTGGTTGAAATTTGGTGGTTTCATGGGTTTGGGCGGGCTTTTTGGCGGGTTTTACGGGAAAATCGAGGGCGCGTTTTATGGTTTCACTGATTTTTTGGAGGCAAAGGGCATTCCGGTTTACGGTGTTATTGACCCGCTTGAAGAGCATGGCGTCCCCGCTTTTCCGCTCACCGTTGCATTGGTGCTTTTGTCGGTGTTTTTGCTCAATGCGTTTGTTTTTTCGGGGCTTTATGAAACAAAAGTAACATTGAGCATTTTGAGTGCCGACGGCAAGGAACAGCTGCGCGGCGTTTCCATTTCGGCAACTGATGTGGGCGGGAAAAAAATCGGCCTCATTGACGGGCTTTTTGCAAACGGGCAGGCGATTCCGCTGCAGGGCGTTCCCCTTGGGGCACGAATTGTTTTTAGCGCAAGCAAGGACGGGTACCAGCCGGACTCGTTTGAACTGAAGCTGACCGGTGCGGGTGACCAGGTGATTTTGAGGTTGCCAAAAAATGTCACTGTAATCAGCGGGCGGATAAAGTTAATTGACCCGAATGGCACGAGCGTTGACAGCGCAAAGGTGACGGCAAAATTCGTTGACAACACAAGCGTTGTGTGCTCGAATCTGGGCAACGGCGTGTACGAGTGCGCGGGCATGGCTGAAGGGGAATCTGTGCAGTTAAACATTTCTTCAAGCAATTATGAGGATTTGCCGGAGTTCACGCAGTTTTTTGAAGGTGCACAGCAGCAGTTCACGCTTGCCCCAAAGGCTGGCGCTGCAACGGGCCAGTCAAATTTGATTGTGCGGATTGTTGACGAGGCAGGGAAGCCGATTGAAAATGCAAACATCAAGATTTTTGACGCAAAGGATGATGGCCTGATTACTGATGCCACTGATGAGGACGGCGAGTTCCTTGCAAGGGTAAACAAGGGGACATCCCTTCGTATTTCGGTGAGTGCGAAGGGTTTTGTGCGGTATGATTCGACAAATGAGGGAATCGGGCGGACAATGCGCTCTGATGAGGAACTGTGGACGATTGCAATGAAACCCGGCGGCGTGAGCGTTGCCGTGCGGGTGCGTGACCAAAGCAGCCTCCCAGTAACCGAGGCAGATGTGTCGCTGTTTAATTCGGACGGCAAAATCATTGATTCAAAAACAACCGGCCTTGGCGGAGAAGCCGTGTTTGACGACCTGAAGGCCGATGACAATTTTTTTGTTTCGGGCTACAGGGAAGGTTTTTTGGCGAAAAGATTGGAGTTCCGCCCGGCCGATTTGAAGGAAATTGACCTTGACTTGGCGCGTGCTGGCCTTGAAAATTCTGCGCGGGTTACAGTTTTTATCCTGACCGGGGACGGCCTTGCTGCAAACGATGCATCGGTGAGTTTTATTGAAAAAACTGCCGGCCGGGAGATTCCGCTTGGGATTCCGCCGCAGAAAAGCGATGTCACGGGAAAGCTTTCTGTTTTGGTTCCGTTAAACATTTCATTGGTCGGGCGCGCAGTCAAAAACAATTTGTCTGGCGAAGATTCGATTGAGGTAAAGCAAGGCATCGCAAACGAGCTATTCATAAAGCTTTTAAAGCCAGCAAACTTTGTGGATTTTGTGCTGCAAAACCCAGCTGGCGCACCGATTACTACTGGGCACGTGAATTTCCAGGGCACTGCGGGGGACATTTTGTTTGATGAAGATTTGGAAAACATTGACCAAAATGACATGTTTTTTGACCCAAAGCTAAACGACTACGTTGAATTGACTTACCTTTCCCCGGAAAATTTTTCCTTTTCTTCACAGGTTTACGTAAAGGGGCAGGAAAAAGTGTCAATCATAATCGAGGGGGGCCAAAACGCGGCAGAATTCACGCCGATAATTAATTTTGGCGGCGTGTTTGATGTTGCCGGAAAAAAAGTTGACGGCGTGAACAAGGGCACTGATTATTTTTTGCAGTTTGAAGTTTCTTTTCCAGATGGTGACGGCAAGCACGGAGTGCACGTGCGTCTGGGCGATGACACGGTGAAGTACGCTGACTCGCAGGATGCCGGGATAATCGGCTATTCTGCTGTCGGCGCAACGCCTTTTTTTGGGCGGACTTTTTCGCCGCTTCCGGCTCCAGGGCTTGAAGGGATTGATTTTTCAAACGAAGGGCATGCGGGAAATTTCAACAAGTGGATTGAACTTTATTTTGGTGAACCTGGGGCAAAAATTGTCCGGGTGCGCGTGAAAGCAAAAGAAACCGCGACCGACGCAGGCTTTGACGTGCATTACAGGGCATGGAGCCAGTTTGGGCCAAGCGTAAACCGTGACCCAAAGGACAGTGCCCTTGGCCTTGATTTTTTCAGCCAGCAAAGGGGCGGCCTGTACGCTGACACAAAAACCGGCTCAGTGAAAATTTTTGACTCAACGTCTACTTGCAAAAAAGACATCTGTGCGTCATACAAGTTTTTGAACAAGGACAATTCTGAAGTTGCAGTGGAGGGCTTCAAGCCGGTTTTTGGCGATTTGTATGCGCTGGAAATAACCGTCAACCCGTCAGTTGACATGGATGGATTGGTCAAGGCAACGACTTCAAAAAGCGGCCCAAAGCTTTTCTTCCAGGGCTATGCAATCGACACCGTAGCTGTTTTTCCCGACAACAACAAGACAGACACCTCAATTGAGGTGGGTGGAATTCTTTCGCCGGCGGGAAAACAGGTGAAGGTGTTGCTTTTTTTCAAGACAGCCGGCATCGGCCCGGCTTCAATCACAGTGCAGACAATCAGCAGTGACACGGTTGTAAACGACAATTTTTTCTTTGAAATTTTCCGCGAAAAGCTGCTCACCGTGCAAGTTGAGCCAAGCAATGTAAAGTTCGGGCAGGATTTTTCCTTCAAGGTAACGGATGCGGAAGGCAACCCGGTGAAAAATGCGCAGATTTTGCTTGCGGGCCCACAGAACCAGCACCTGCTGACAGTGGTTGGCACAGGCACGGCTGGCAAGGGACATGACGGCGTTTACAAGGTGCACAACACTTTTGACACAGGCACACTGCAGTACACTGTCAGTGCCCCGCAGTTTGCGCCCTCTGCCGGCGAGATACAGGTAACGCGTGACAATGTCCTTTCACTGCCTGACTTGATTGAAATAAAAATTTTCCCGGGACAAGGGGAGGTAGCGCAGGTTGTTGACCTTGAAAACGTTTCAGGGGAAAACGTTGACGCGATTTCTTTTGAAATAAAAAGAATCGGAAATTTTCCTGCAGGGCTAAGCATCCGCGCAGACCCGATTTTGCAAGTCGCCCCAAATTCTTCTGAAAAGCTTTCAGTCAAGGCAACTTACACAGGAAAGCTCAAAACCGCGCACGGCGAAGCAATTTTTTTGGTGCATGGGCGCGTTGGAGGAAAATTCAATGTCAGCGCACAGGCAAAAGTCATTATTGACTACAACCCCGCGGTGCGGCCTGACTGCATTGAATTCAGCAAGGCAGGGCTTGTTGTGTTCCTTGAAAGCGGCCACGACCAGAGAAGCCAGTACGACACTTCATTCAATGCGGCGTACTATAGCCCCGCGGTGCCGGGTTTTAGCGGCGTTCCGGGAGTCTACAACAACAATTATTACAACCCAAACGGCAGCGGTTACGATTATTCAACAGTAAACCAAAACCTTGGGCTTCCTGCAGGGACAACTGCCGTGTACGACCCGTCGGTCAATTTCAGCAACTACAATTACTCCGGTTACGGCTACGACCCACAGACCGCGTCTTTTGCAAACCAGTACCAAAACCCGCTGAACAGGTACTATGGCTACAACAATTCCAGCCAGGAACAGTTTTTGGCCACAAACAAGTGCGACTTTGAAGTCGAATTCACCCCGCAGGTAGTGGCGCGCACTGGCGGAATAAATGACCCGATAAACGTGCAGGTAAACAGCATTGCGTTAAAGCCTGCCGGCACAGTGCAGGGCGGCACTCGGCTTGACCAAAAGCTCGTGAAAGTGACGGTTACAAACACGTTGTTGAGAAACTACCCGTCCCTTTCAAGGTTTGACTTTGACATTTTTTTCAATTCCCCGATTATTTCAAAATCAATTCCGCTGAATGTGCTCATGTGGGACCCTGTTTTTGGGCTTGAAATTTCAAGGAACATTGAACTCTACCTTGTACAGGAAAACCCGGCAACGCCTGCACGCGCACAGGCGCCGATTTTCATCCGAAATGTCGGGCAGGCGCCCATTGAGAGCCTTTCATTCCGCCAGACAAGCGGCGGTGCATCGCGCGGAAACGTTAACGTGCGCGTTGAGCCAATAAACCAAACACAGGTGCTGCCGGTTGGCGCGTCGCTTTTGCCTCCAAAAATCGTTGTCGCTGAGGCAGCGCGGACAGAAAAAACAACCCCGCTTGACGTAAAAATCCTGAGCGTCACAGGGGTAATCAATGGCCGCGTGCAGGACTTTGGCCCGATTTTTGTGACAACGCATGTGTCGGGATTTGAGTGCCTGAGCGTAACGCCGGGAAACCTTGACTTTGTCAGCACAAAAACGAGCGGCTCGCTTTCAAAAACGCTTAACGTGAAAAATTCGTGCTCTGAAGAAATCAGGCTCACGCAGTTAAACCCAAGCGAGTTTGGCTCAAACACCCTGAATCTGATTTCACAAAACCAGGCAATTCCGCCCGGAACGCAGGTGCAGGCGGAAGTCATTTTGAACAAGAACATTTCAATGACACAGCAGGCGACTGTTGTGCTTGACGGTTTCCTTGTGCGCAGCGCGCGCTTCATACAGTCAAACCCGATAACGGTTGACATAAAAATAGGGGAGGAAGCGCTGAGCACGACTGCCGCGGTGGAGCAAAAAACTGTTTTGGTTTGCCAGACCAATGAAAAAAAAGCCGTCAGGTTCCCAAAAATTGCCACGACCCCTGACTGCGAGAACGCGTACTGTGACGCCGAACTCATGGCAGAGTTTTTGGTTTCAAAGGCAGGCGACAAGCTCAAAGAAGTGCAGAGACAGGTTGCAAACTACAAGTCAGACATATCTAACACCAATTGCCTTGACCAGGCAAGACTTGGCTACTGTTCTTTTGAAAACCTCAACACACGAATTGAAACCTACCGCGTGTTTTTCCAAAACGACAGCCTTACCCCCGACTTTTTCAAAAAAATCGCGGACACAAAGGGCGCGGGGCTTGGAAAATTCAAGGTAGATTACATTGTTGGAAAGGACGCAGGTGGCCAGATTGGGCAGATTGGAAACAAGATTTTGTTAAACGGCATAATGAGCGGGTGCGGCCTTTACACGGTCCAGATAGGCGGGGCGGTAAAGGTAATCGGTGGCCGCCTGGACCCTGACCTCACAAACATCCTGATTGACTTTTTCCCGATAGCAGAGCAGGACGACGAAAGCCAGTTGACCGAGCAGTGCCTGCCAAGGGTGCAAAACCTGATGAACTTTTTGCCGCAAGACCATAGCCAAAAAATCGACTCAGGCCAGACATGGTTTGGCCTGGTGCAGACAAGGGAAAACTCGCTGAAAGGGATTGCAAAAGAGGTTGCAAAAGGAATGTTTAATGCGGAGGAAAGGTTTGTTGACAACGCAGAGGGCTCAAACTACATTGACCTATCCTTTGGCGCGCCGCAGGATTATTTGGTAAAAATTGAAATGGAACAAGGCACAGAAAGCGGACCAAGAAAAATAAGCGCACAAATACAGGAAACCGGCATTAAAACAGATAGCACAACAGCAAAAACAATTGAAGAAAAAAATTCTCCAATAATTGAATTGCAGCAATCCCCCGCAGGCACGCCAACACCACCGCCGGCAAATCCGGCAACGCAGCCGGCAAATCCGGCAACGCCTGCCCAAAATCCTCCAACTTCGCCTGCACCGCCTTCGCAAGTGGCACTGCCTACAGGCGACCAGCAGCCGATACAGCGCACACCGGGTGCACCAACCCAGCCGGCAGGAAACGCACTTAAAACACAGGTGGAGCGCGAAGCCGCGCTTGCAATAACCGGCCTAAAAAAGAACGCAATTGACGGGTGCATTTCCGAAAACGATGATTACCTTTTGCTCAAGTCAGCAGTGCAGTTGACCGGCTATGAAATAGAATTATCGGCGTGCACCGACCAGTTGTCCGGAAAAGAAGGCGTGGTTTCACTTATTCCGGGACAACAGAACTGCTGCACGCTAAAGGCATCCAGCCCGCTTTCGGAAAAAGTCGTGCCATCGTTCATTGCAACCGACATTCCGGGAATTGAGCAGACAAAGTTTTTGCAAAACGATTCGGATGTTTCTGGAAAAGAAGTTGAACTGACGGAAAAGGATGCAAAGACAAACAAGTTTGCTTCCACAATGATGTTCTGCACGACCGCAAACGAAAAGGACTTTTTGAATGCAAACGGGAAAAAAGTCACGCTTGCGGCGACGTCCGCAAAAAACGATGAACGACATGCAACCGACCAGCAGGTTTCGCTTGAAGTGTGCGGAATCCACCCCGACAAGCTAATCCAAAAAATAACCGAAATAAAGCCCGCAGCAGGAAAAGGCACTGACACTTATTACGCGACACTTGTATGGCAGGGCGAGCCAGAGCAAATCAACCTAAGCGGCATCACTGGCGCAGCAGATGCACAGGCAAGGCTTGAAGACGCAAAAGCAATTGACGTAGGGAAAGCGCTTGCAGGGCAGACGGAAATCGAGAGCCAGAAAAGAGCGGTGAAGCTTGAAGGGCTTGGGATTTATGCTGGTACATGCACAGTCATCTCGCTTTTTTCAAGCTTGAAATTTGGTTTTTATGCACCAATTGATGCAGTGTTCAACTGCCTGTTGCCGGCAACTTGGGCGGCCGCGGACCTATTGGGCCCAACAAAGAGCCTCAAGGATTTTGTTACAGAGCTTGCGGGCGACCTTCCGGTGGTCGGGGGCTTTTTCAAGGCAACCGGTGCAGGCGTTGATTTTGTCGGGGACACGGCTGCTGAAGTATTTGCAACTGACCCAAAAGACATTGACCAGACACAAATAAGCGACATTGCAGCGGATGCATTTGTATTTGCCGGCGGCTATGACCTTGCAAGGATATTGCAGTACACTACGGCAAAAATCACGCCTTTAACAACTGAAAAAATTGCAGAATCTCTTGCTGAGCTAATGGCAAACCAGATAATGGATGAAGAGTTCAGAAAATATGCGTTGACAAGTGTGCCAAGCGCCCTTGCGCCGTTTGATGCAACAAAAAGGGAAACTGCAAGGCAGGCATTAAAAAGCTCTTTTAAAACACAGTTCAAGCTTGCAATGGAAAAGTATTCTGGAAAAAATTTGAGTTATTACAATCTCCCTTCAGGTGCAAAGGAAGGAAAAAACATTGCGCAACTTGCGCTTGAAGAGGCACGCACTGGGGTAAAAAAAGATGATGCAGTCCTAAATTCGCTGGTTGAAGTAAAAGATTATTTTGTAAAACAGGGCACAAAAGATGCATTCAAGCAAAGCAAGGGCAATGCGCTAAAGGCAACAAAGAATTTTTCTGAACTAAAATCAGAAGCGGCGCATGAAGCTGAAACACTGCAGCTTAAAACAACTGCAGCCGGAAACCTAAGCCCGAAAGGTTTTGAAGATGCAAAAAAAAGGCTTGCAGACAGGTTCATTAAGGAAAACTCTTCCAAATTCAACGAACAGCTGGAGCAAATTTATGGGAAAGATTTTTTGGCAACAGATATTGGCGGAATGCCGGCAAGAGAATTGGCCAAGAAAGAAGCAGAAGAGGGAATAAGGCATTACATTATAAATGATTTAACGCCAGAGCAGCTAAAAATAGAAGAAGTAATAATTCCCGGAGGGATTGACCCAGCCACTGGACTGGTGCAAGCATCACAGGTAAAAAAGAAATTTTCTCTTGAATTCACGCCAGAGAGGGCAAAAAAAGCAATGCAGGCTGGAATAAACAAGGCAAACGACGCAATGGAAACCCAAATAGACGGATTTGTTTCAAAAAAAGCGATTTCAGAAATACTTGACCCGATTGCCTCCAAGGCTGATGCAATCCTTACCCAAAAGGGCGGAAAATACAAGCTTGGCTGGGCAAAATTCAAGGCGCTTTTGACTAGCCCGCTTACCACGAATTTTTGGAAGACAATGGGAAAAGGCGTTTTTACCGGTGCAGTTTCAAATGCGTTCGGCCTTTATGCTTATGATAAGTTTATGACAAGCAAGCATGCGGAGATTTCGGGTGCGGGCGTGAAAATTTCTGCTGAAACCACGCAGGGAGTTGACAATTCAGGCAACGGGCGCGCTGACACGCAAATTCCCCTGCAGACAAACGACAAGCCGCTTGTCAAGTACAAGACTTACCCTATAGTGCTGACGCAAAAGGACGGGGTGCTTGACTGGAAAATTGGGGATTCCATTGAAACAGGCCTTATTCCAAAGGGTGCAAAGCGCATTCAGGAATGCAATTCTTCTATTTATGACAAGTATCAGGGCCTGCCAAACCTTGCGCCGAGTTCAGAGCCGTTCCAGGAACAAAAGCTCTTGCCTGCTTCAAACATTTCTGCGGTCATAAATTATTATGAAAAAGGCTATGGCAGGATGCTAAAAGACATTGACACGCAAAAGAATTATGGCGTGCCGGAAGCGCTTGTAGTGACTGTTGCAATGGCTTACTCCGGGCTTGGCGCGGAAAAAGACAGGGCTGACTGGATTGCAGGCTGCAAAGTGGGCGACAACAAGTGGAAGGCACCGGCGGCAAACTTCAAGTGCGCTGCAGAGGAACTTGCAAAGTGGCAGAAAGACCAGGCATGCGGCAGCGAACCGAAATGTGCAATGAAAAAATATTTCAACAACGATTCAAGGCTGGACTACGATGTTCTCCTGAAATCGTTCAACATTTGGAACAGTGACGCGTTTCGGCTGGCAAAAAACGTGCAAACGGATTAGTTAAAATTATATTAACGGTTTTCGGTAATATAACTGGTTTTTTGTGGGCGAAAAGGGTTTCACGCTGTTCACCGCGCTTGTCGCGGTGATGATTGTTTTTTTGGGCGTGCTTGTGACGCAGTCAATGATTGCGGGGGAGCGCACTTCAGTGCAGATAATTTCAGGCGCGCAGGAAGAGGCACAGATGCTTGACTTTGCAAGTTTCAGCAAAAACGACGCAATACAGCAGTTCAACTGGGGGCTGCGGGCAAGTTTTGAAAAATATTTCACCAAAGACACCAATCCAACTGACGGGATTCCAGACGAGCCGTTTTACATAAAAAATTCTTTTTTTGATGCAGGCGACACAACGCTGGAAAAAAAATTCGGAAAAATAAAGACCGAATTTGTAAAGCAGAATTTTGGCGACCTAGCAAACTGCAACATGGGCGACCCATTGAACCCTGAAAGTGAAATTCCGCCTGACTGCACAAGCAGGCCGTTTGTCGAGTTCACGGCAAATGAAATAAAAAAAGCGTTAAGAAACCAAAATTGCGGTTCAACTCCAACTGATTCATGCGCCTTAAGGGAAGAATATGATTTGAAAATCGAGGAGATTGACGAAGTAAAGTTCATAAAAATTC
>CAYIER010000041.1:0-9879 GCA_964362395.1 uncultured archaeon | reverse complement strand
AAGTATTTCTTTCACCTTTTTTGCAACCGCCCCATGCGGGTTTTCAAACAAAAAAGAAAGCAGCTGCGTTTCATTGTGGCACTTTCGCACCTGTGACGCCTTTTCAAAATCAATTATCACCGGCAGGGCGCAGCGCACCAAAATGTTTGCGCCCTTTCCCGCAAGCTGGCCGTGATCCAATCCGATGCTGTCAAGTTTTTTTGCCTGAACCAACAAAGCATCAATAAATTTTTGCAGCACTTTTTTCTGCGGATTTTTTTCAAACAGCCAATCCGAAAAAGGAATCCCATCAACAAACCCCATCAGCACAACACCGGCTTTTTCGTCAACGCCAAAAAGCCGCGGCCCGATTCCAACAGAGTTTGCCAGACGCAAATTCGAAGCCTCTTTTTGCGCCAAATTTTTGCGCGGGCTTTTGGCTTTCTCTGCCTTTAGCGCAAACTTTTTTCCGGCACGGTTTTTCACCAAAAAAACCTCGCTCGAATAGCCATTAGCGATTTTCTTGATTACCCAAAGCCTTTTTTTGCGCAAAAAAGAGCCAATTTGACTGCCGTTCTTTGAAAAAACAAAATCACTCTGCATTTTTTGCACCACAACAATAAAATACACGCAAATGCATTTTTTTTAGCATATGCCAATCCGGCCAATACGCGCAACGGCAAGCAGGGCAATGGAATTCCTAAAAAAACTATGGGCAAAAAGAAAAATCTCTGCAGAAAAAACCCTGCAAACGCCAAACCAAAAGGCATTTGACCCAAAAACAGACCGCCCAAAAGAGCGCGGAAAAGGCGCCAAAATCGACTTGAACACATGAACTTCTTTTACCTTCATATCCATCCGTTTTGAAGTTACCTTTTTAAACATTTTAGGGCAAGAATTCATTAATTGCTGATTTTTTAATTATTCAAAAAAATCTAGGAATTGGAGGTAATTTTTTATGGCAGAACAAGAAATGAACCAGCAGCCCGTGATTTTCCTTTCAGAGGGAAGCAGAAGGGTAAAGGGCCGCGATGCCCAAAGAATCAACATTTTGATTGCAAAGGCAGTCGCAAACGCGGTCAAGAGCACGCTTGGCCCAAAGGGAATGGACAAAATGATTGTTGACGAACTTGGCGACGTGACGATTTCAAACGACGGCGCAACAATCCTTTCCGAAATGAGCATTGAGCACCCGGCAGGAAAAATGATGGTCGAGGTCGCAAAAACACAGGACGCAGAAGTCGGTGACGGCACGACAACCGCAGTAGTAATTGCAGGCGGCCTGCTTGAACGCGCAGAAAAACTGTTAGACGACGAAATCCACCCGTCAGTAATTGTCAACGGTTACCGCCTTGCGGCAGAGAAGGCAAAAGAAATTTACGCCTCAATCTCTGACCCGGTGAAAATTTCCGACATAAAAACACTTGAAGACATCGCAGTCACCGCAATGACCGGAAAAAGCGCAGATGGCGCACCAGACCTTGCAAAGCTGATTGTAAAAGCAGTCACGCAAATTGCAGAGGAAAGCGAAGGCAAAATAACCATTGACAAGGACAACATAAAGCTTGAAAAAAAGTCAGGCGCTTCCCTTAACGACTCAGAACTCGTGCAGGGAATCCTTATAGACAAAGAAGTAGTGCACAGCGGAATGCCGAAAAAAATCGAGAACGCAAAAATAGCACTCGTTGACGCGGCATTCGAAATAAAGGGGCCAGAAACCGACACAAAAATAAGCATCACCGACCCGGAACAACTGCAGTCATTCCTTGACCAAGAAGAAAAAATACTGCGCAAAATGGTGCAGACAGTCAAGGACAGCGGCGCAAATGTCTTAATCTGCCAGAAAGGAATCGACGACGTCGCACAGCACTTTTTGGCAAAAGAACAAATACTTACAGTACGGCGGGTAAAGAAAAGCGACATGGACGCACTTGCACGCGCAACCGGCGCAAAAATGGTTTCACGAATAAACGACCTGGCCTCAGAGCACTTAGGGAAAGCAAAGCAGGTAATTGAAAGAAAAATTGCCGGCGACAGCATGGTGTTCGTTGAAGGATGCAAGAACCCAAAAGCAGTCTCACTGCTTGTCCGAGGCGGCTCAGAGCACGTGGTAGACGAAGCTGAGCGGGCAGTCCACGACGCAATAGGGGCAGTCTCGTCAGCACTAAAGGCAGGAAAAATACTCACAGGCGGGGGAAGCTGCGAAATAGAAGTCGCACAAAAATTAAAGCAATACGCAAAAACAGTGGGAGGGCGCGAACAGCTCGCAATAGAGGCATTCGCGGAAACACTTGAAATAATCCCGCGAACCCTTGCAGAAACAGCAGGAATGAACCCGCTTGACGCACTGGTCGAACTGCGCTCAAAGCACTCAACCGCAGGAAACAAAGACTTAGGCGTTGACGTATACAAGGGCAAAGTCGAAAACATGAAAATCAAAAAAGTGTTTGAGCCACTCAGCGTCAAAACACAGGCAGTCACATCAGCCTCAGAAGTCGCAGAAATGCTGCTGCGCATCGACGATATAATCGCAGGAAGCAGCAAAAGCAGAGGCATGCCGCAGATGCCACACGGCGGGGGAATGGACGGAATGGATATGTAACAGCCGCAAAATCGGGCGGGAACATTTATCCACACGGTGCCGAAAACGGCACCATTTCTTTTTTTATTTTCAGCCTCACTGCAAAAAAAATTAAAAGCAAACTGCCACACTTGCAATTCGCAACCAGTCAGTCACGACTTGCAACAGCTTTTTTCGGCAGATTAATGCACTTTTGCACAAGCAATGCGAAAACATTTATATATTGGAAAGATGATGTAAATAATGGTGATTTTGTAATGGCAGAAGTTTTTGATTATACCATCAACTATATCTGGGATGGTTTCAAATCAGTAATTATTGGGCTTGGAAATTTCCTGCCAACAGTTGTTTTGGGACTGCTTATTGCACTCTTTTTTGTGGCACTCGGCTGGGTGCTTGGAAACATTGCAAAAAAGCTTCTTATCGAAATTCTTAATTTTGCAAAACTTGACGAATGGGCAAAAGAGCACGACTTGCGTGGCGCAGTCGGCGGAATGCCGCTTTCAGTCATTGCAGGAAGCTTCCTGAAATGGTACGTTGTACTCCTTTTCCTTGAACAGGCGCTAAATTCGGTCCAGCTTGACTCACTTAGAACCTTCATGCAAGCACTTGTCACATTCATCCCGATTTTGTTGTTCGCAATGGCAGTGTTTGTCCTC
Source organism: uncultured archaeon (assembly GCA_964362395.1). GTDB lineage: Archaea > Iainarchaeota > Iainarchaeia > Iainarchaeales > GW2011-AR10 > JACPKT01. Next base: position 6,660 of record CAYIER010000041.1, on the reverse strand, counting down.
GGATTGCTTTTGGCAAAATTTGTCAAAAACAAAATCGACGAAACAAACGCCAAGTACAAGAAAACATTCGGTTCAGTTGTGGAACTGATAATAATTTACCTGTCACTTGTTCTTGCCCTTGAAAAAGTCGGCCTGAACGTAGAAGTCCTAAAGAACGCATTCCTGATAGCATTCAGCGCATTCGTAATAGTGATTGCACTCGTGTTTGGAATCAGCCTTGCACTTGCATTCAAGGACGAAGCCAAAGACGCAGTGGACATGATTAAAAGAGAAATGCGGGACTTAAGGTAAAGCCCCCATTTTCTTTACTTTTTTCCATTCTTTTTAATTTTTCATTTTTCATACCTACCGTCCCGTCAAATGAGGGACACGTCTGCGAACCAATCGCCTGCCCTGTCGCCTTGCCTGCCCTGAAAGGATAAAGGTAAGGGGGCGCAATCGGTTTTCAAAACAAACTTTTAAAACCACTATTTAACCAAATTTTGACATGCTTTCACTGCAAAGAGGGTGGTTTCAAATACCCCTTGCAAACGATTCCCGGATTCACCCGCTGTTTTAGTTACATTATTAAAAACGCGCCAATTCTAATTTTTACAATTAATCCAAAACAATAGTTTTGATATTACCGTCCCGCCGATAGGTGGGACATGTACCGCGTGCAAACGGAGCGAGCCGTTTTGGGAGTATAGCTCAGCCTGGTAGAGCAATGGTCTTATATCACCCGAAAAAATATTGTTTTTGTCTGGGTGGAAGCGCACCATGTGTCGGAGGTTCGAATCCTCCTATTCCCAATATCGGAACAAAAATATGGGCAAACCAAAAAAAGGGCAAAAAAATGGAAAAAAACAGCGAAAAAACCGCACAAGAGCTTGGAAACTATTCCCTTGAAGCGGAGCAAAAAGTCCGCGAATTCTGGAAAAAAAACGATATCCCAAAAAAGGTGCGCGAGCACAACAAAAACGGCAAGACCTTTTTCATGATGGACGGCCCGCCGTATGCTTCAGGGCACATACACATGGGCACCGCGCTCAACAAAATACTCAAGGACACAATCATCCGAATGAAAAGAATGCAAGGCTACTCTGTTCGCGACCAGCCGGGCTATGACACGCACGGCCTGCCGATTGAAAACAAGGTCGAGGCAAAGCTTGGAATAAAGAACAAAAAACAAATCGAAGAATTCGGCGTCGAAAAATTCGTAAACGAATGCAGGCACTTTGCAACCGAATTCATTGACGTAATGAACGAAGAGTTTGACAACCTCGGGGTCTGGATGGACTGGGAAAACCCGTACCTGACGCTTTCAAACGACTACATTGAGGCCATCTGGTGGACGTTCAAAAAAGCAAGCGAAAAAAAACTGCTGTATTTGGGAAAATATTCAGTCCACATCTGCCCACGCTGCGAAACAGCGGTCGCATACAACGAAATCGACTACGTGAAGCAAACCGACAAAGCTGTGTTCGTAAAATTCAAAATAAAAGGGGAAGAAAACACTTCCCTAGTTGTATGGACGACAACGCCTTGGACGCTCCCCGGAAACATGGGGATAATGGTTAACCCGTCCTTTGATTACGCAAAAGTAAGACTTGCAAACGGCGAGCAATTGATAATTGCAAAAGACCTCGTTGAAAAAATAATGAAAGAAACAGGAAACACGGAATACAAAATTTTAAATATTGTGAAAGGAACAGGGCTTGAGGGGATTCGTTATGAAAATCCGCTTTTACAGCATTTGAATTTGCCAGAATTTGAAAACATTTACCGCGTGATTTTAAGCGAACGGTACGTCAACCTCGAAGAAGGAACCGGGCTTGTCCACACTGCTCCCGGGCACGGCAAAGAAGACTTTGAGGAAGGAAAAAAAGCAGGGCTCCCGATATTTGCGCCGGTCTCACTTGACGGCCTCATGACAAAAGAAGCGGGAAAATACGCAGGCAAGCGCGCACGCGTTGTTGACAAGGAAATAATTGAGGACCTAAAAGAAAGCGGCGCGCTGCTTCACTCGCACAATTATACCCACGATTACCCGGTCTGCTGGAGATGCGAAACGCCGCTATTGATGATTGCGACACCGCAGTGGTTTTTCAAAATAACCGCGATACAGGAAAAACTCAAAAAACTAAACAATGAAATTTTATGGGCCCCGCAGTGGGGGCATGACAGGTTTGGAAACTGGCTTGAAAGCCTCGGCGACTGGCCCGTTTCCCGCCAAAGATACTGGGGCAGCCCGCTGCCGATATGGGTTTGTGAAAAATGCGAAAAACAAACCGTTGTCGGCTCGCTAAAAGAACTGGAAAAACTGACAACAGTGCCAAAAGGCATTGAGCTGCACAAGCCATGGATTGACAAAATAACAATCAAATGCACCTGCGGCGGAACCCAAAAAAGGGTACCCGAAGTACTTGATGTCTGGTTTGACTCAGGAGTTGCCGCATGGGGCTCACTCGAATACCCAAAGCGTGACGGCCTGTTCAAAAAATATTTCCCCGCAGATGTGAACCTTGAAGGAAAAGACCAGATAAGGGGCTGGTGGAACTCGCAGCTGATAACTTCAGTCATTTCGTTTGACCAAAAGCCATTTTTGGCAATAGTAATGCACGGAATGGTGCTTGACATCAAAAAAAACAAGATGAGCAAAAGCCAGGGAAACATCATTACGCCACAAGAGGCAATAGACAAATACAACCGCGATTACCTGCGCTATTACCTTGCCTCAAACATGAAAGGAGAAGACATCACATTTGACTGGGGCGGATTCAAAGACGTGAGCCGCTTCTTTAACACACTCTGGAACACCTACAACTTCGCAAAACTCTACCTCAAACTGGAGCCGCTTGAAAAAATCAACGCAAAACAGCTGTTGGCTGAAGACAAATGGATCCTAAGCAAACTCAACTCGCTGAAAAAAGAAGCAACGGAAAACTACAACAATTACAATTTCGCAAAAGTGGCTTCACTCATCGAATTCTTTGTGCTCGAAGAGCTAAGCAGGACATACATCAAACTTATCCGCGACCGCGTTGGCACCAAAACCGAACAGGCACTCACGCAAACGCTAAGCGAAACAATTTTTTCAGCGCTAAAGCTGCTTGCGCCAATCGCACCGCACATAACCGAATGCATTTACCATGATTTTCGCACGCCAAAAATGGCGGAATCAATCCACCTGATGGAAATGCCAAAAACAGAAAAAGAATTCATCAACGAGCCGCTTGAAAAAGAAATGGACACGACAAAAGAAATTGCACAAATGGCGCTAAACCTCCGCGAAGAAGTGAAACTGCGAAAGCGCTGGCCGCTAAAAGAACTAATAATCAAGACTAAAACCGGAAAAGAGCTTTCACAGACGCTTTCAATCCTTTCCGAAACATGCAACGTGAAAAAAGTCACGGAAACAACAGTTGCCCCAAAAGGAAACTTTGCCGAAAAAACAACAGAAAAAATAACGCTGTACCTGAACACCGATGCGGACAGCGAACTAAAAGAAGAATGGGAACTCACCGAACTGCGGCGGTTCATTCAGGAAAAAAGAAAAGAACAGAAATTTTTCCCGACCCAAAAAATCACGCTGTTCATTGACTCAAGCGACAAAAAGTTTCTGCAAAAATACAGGGCACAGCTTGAAAAAGAAACAAACACAAAAATTGCCGAAAAAAAAGGAAAAATGGAAAAAATGCTGGAACGGGAATTTTTTGTGCAACTAAAAGAGTGAACCAAAAAAAATTCACGTAAAAAACTGGATTGCAATCAAAACAACAACAAACGCCAATACCAGGCCAGCCACGAACTCCGGAGAAAGCTTTGGCCCACCCATATCAGTGTCAAAAAAACGCATTATCCCGATGCTGGAACTAGGGCCGCCACCCTCAAACCCCTTCATTTTCTGCATTTTCATGATTTTTCACCAAAAAAAAATTTAAAAAACAATTAAATATTAGTCAAATTATACATATAAAAGGCATAAAAAACCTTTTAAAAGATGGTCACGTGAACGGGGAAAAAAACACTTCAAAAGACCTGTACCATTTGGGGCTGCTAATTGCGCTAATCATAATCCTGTGGTTTGTCACAAGCTGGTTTTTTGGATGCAAAATAATACCAGTCCCATACAGCTGCGACGCATACTGGGGAATAACGCGCTTCCCGGAAGGCGGAAAGGCAAGAGTGCTGATTGTTTTTGGGAAAGGCGGCCTAGGAAACCACCAACTGCTTGAGGAAACACTCCAAAACCCCTCAAATTTCGGGGCACGCCCAGAAAGCATGCAGCTATCCAAAGTGACAATCGGAAACCTGCAAAGCTATGATTTGGTAATAGTGGAAGAAGCAAGAAAAATGTCCACAGCCGAACTCAAAATGTTCATGGACTATGCTTCGCTTGGCGGGCGCCTCGTTTGGACAGGAGACGCAGGAACAGAACTTGAAACAGGAGACCAACTGCTATACGAATACGAGCGCCCAAACGGCACAGACGAAAACAAAAACACAAACCCATGGGCAAGAAAACTCGGCAACCAAGCAGTCGCATTTGACCAATTCATTTCAGTAAACTATGTCGGAAACTTCTGCACCCTCGTTAACTGCAACGGTGTGCCACAAACCGGGGCATTTTCCGCGCCCGACAGAACACACCCGCTCGTAAAAGCAATCAGGCCAAACCTCAAAATGTTCGGAAACTTCGCAGTGGTTGACACAAGAAAAGACAGTTACTCAAAAGAAGTGCTCTCAGCCGACACACAATCAGACATAATTTCAAACAATGACACCTACTCAGACACATACAACCCAAAACAGTTCCCCGAATGCAGCGACCAAAAAGACAACGACAACGACGGAAGAATCGACTGGAACGGCCTGGACACAACCGGCGACGGGACACCAGACATAGCGCCAGACCCCGGATGCACAAGCCCACAAGACGACACCGAAGGCGGGACAACACCAGCAGGCACAGGGCAAAATGCACAATGCGAAGACAGCCTTGACAACGACCGCGACGGAAAAATCGATTACCCGCTTGACTCCTGCTGCGTTAACGCCAAATGGGACAATGAAGAAAGCTGCACCGAAAATTTGACACAATGCTCAAACGGCAACGACGACGACAAAGACGGCCAAATAGACTACCCAAACGACCCCGGATGCATTTCCACAGCCGACAACAGCGAAGGTGCGCGCAACCTCGGCAAAAACTTTCCAATAATCGTCACAACAGGCATCGGCGAAAAAGTCGCATACTACTCGATTCCACCAGAATTCTTTGTCTCAGACCAGATGCCAATCGACCCCACAACAGGAGAAAGATACAGCTACATGTCACTGCTGCAAAACATGTACTACGGCATGATACAGTAAACGGCTGGCTCCGTTTTAACAAATTGGCATGGCAATATAAGTTAATTGTTCTTTTGCCAATTTGTTACACGCCACACGTGTCCCGCCTGTTCAACGGGACGATAATATGCAAAATACAGCACACCAAAAGCAGGACAAACTCATTGAATTAAATTTGCATGTACCAATCAAAAAAAACAATTTAACCAAAGGGCAAAGGAAAACATTTATATATATAAAATGCATTATTTGAATGTATAGTTTTTTAAACAAAAAAGAACATTAATTTTAACAAAAAGGCAAAAGGATTTGGTGGAAAAAAAATGTACCCAGAAGGCGGAGGTGCAGGCGGCGGAACAGGGGCAGCAGACTATTACCCTGACGAAGGCCTCAAAGGCAAACTCGGAGTCCACCTCGAAGGATTCATTCCACTCATTTTAATTATAATAATCGTTTTCTTTTTGGCAATAAGGTTTGATTTCGTAACCTCTTCAACACCCATAATCGGCCCCATCGCAGACCTGTTTGAAGGAGGCGACAAGCCCGCAAAAATGCTCATAATCGGTTCAACAAGCCAAGAAGTAATCGACGTCCTAAACGACAACCCAAAACTGGTCAAATACATTGTCAGGACTGCCGACAGCCTGCGAAGAAACCCCCGCGAACAACTCGCACAATTTGACATGGTGCTTTTAGACCAAAGCCAGGAACCAAACAAAGAAGTCTCACTTGAACTCGGCGACGCAGTCGAAAAATACGTCAACTCCGGCGGAAAACTCATGGTAGTCCTTGACTCTGGAACCAAAAGACCCGGCGCATTCGACGTAATCGGATGGGAAAACACATTCGGCGACGTTGTCCCAGTATCATGCGACAGGGTAGTGCAGGAAATACCTGTCTGCACAAACAGGATATTTGTCCGCGGCCACCTGTTCAGCGAAAACGAAGACCACCCGATAATGAAAGGAATAAGCGTCTTCCCGGCAGACCCCGCATTCGCGGCAACATTCGAAGTGCTTGACGTTTCACCAAAAGGAAAAGAACTCGCATACATACAGGATCCATCCACGAAAAAAACTTTTCCCGGAATAGTCGAAAAGCCCTCAATAGTCGGAAAAAGCATTTACTTCAACTATAACCCCGGAATCACTAGGGGAATACTCGAATCCTCAATCAAATACCTGCGTTAAAAGCCATCCACTATTTTCCCATTAGCCTTAAAACCACTTGCCGACTAAATAATAAATTACTTAAAAATTCAGTCAACAGGCAAAAAAAACGGAGGAGTAACCAATGGCAAACGAAAACACAGTATTTGTCGGAAAA
>CAYIER010000040.1:0-10223 GCA_964362395.1 uncultured archaeon | reverse complement strand
AACGAACAGATTCGTTTGCAATCTATAGCAAACTGCTTATATTTTTGAACATTTTTATGGCAGTTTGCTATATGCAAAGAGCAATTAAAAGTTCAATTATTTATGCTCTTTGTTATATAAGTGTCCCGTCTACCCTTACAGGGCAAGCGACGGGACGATAATATCAATATACTTTAGAATGCAATAAAAAAATATCTAAAAGCAAAAAGTCCGCAAATCAACAAACAGCATTTCGGCAATCAACACAATTTTTTTGTTCAAAAAAAATTTATTTGGTTAAAAATTCGTTTTGTTGCATGCAAAGGTTTTCTATATTCTGGTGGGGTTGCCATTAAAGATTGCAAGGAAATTGTTTTGGTCAAATCATTCTTCCAACTAACAAAATGAAAAAAATGCCTACTGTGTTCAGAATGAATGAAAGCGCGGCAAAATTGCGCGTGGAAACAGCAGGCGACGCGGCAAGCAGCAGAACCCCAAGTTCGTCCGGAAGAGGCGAGGCAATTATCAGCCCGCCGATTGCTGGCAAAAAAAAATTTTTTGCCCCGGCAGGAAATTTTTGGCCAAGTGCCACAAAAAACTTTTCATTTGAAAGAAGCCGCAGTTCATCTGAAAAAGAGTGCCTTAAAAATTTGAAAATCAGCATGTCCCCAAGCAATGCACCCGTACCGGCAACAAGCCCGGCCAAGGCAAGGCCGTTTCCTTTGGCAAGAATCAAAAAAATTGCTGTCCCATAAGCGGCTGTAAACCCATAGACATACATCAATCCGGCAAAAAACGCGCCAACCAGCCCCAAAGAACCCAAAAAGCCCCTGAGCCCAACAAAATGCGCTCCGTTTAGCAGCACGTATGCCATTGCAAAAGACAGGGACAAAAGAAGAAGTTTCGGATAACGGAATATGGGCAATTTCATGATAGTTCCCGCAATTAATTCAGTTTAATTGCTTAATAATACCGGTTGCCTTGCATTCGAATTGTTTGGAAACCCTTTCACCGGCACAGTATTTTGACTTTCACTTTTTTTGAAACAAGGGACGCAAACTTGTCCGGGTCGGCGCTGGTGCCTTCAACTACGTTAAAGTGCATGGGCACAACCATTTTTGGCAAGAACGCGTTTGCCGCCTGTGCCGCCTCTTTTTCGTTCATTGTGTAGGTTCCGCCAATAGGCAAAAGCGCGACAGTGATGTCTTTGAGGTAATTCATTTCCGGAATAAAATCGGTGTCGCCTGCATGGTAAACCCGCTCGCCGTTAAAATCAAGCACAAAACCGATTACCAGCCCCTTTGGGTGGAATTTTTTTTCAACGTTGTATGCCGCCACGCCAAAAATTTCAACCCCAGACAAATTAATTGTTTCCCCAACGCGAAGGGTTTTGATTTTTCCCCCAAGCTTTGAAGCACAAGACTGGTTTGTTACAATAATGGTTCCGGATTGTGAAATTGCATTGATTGCTTTTTGGTCACAGTGGTCATAGTGCTCGTGCGTCACAAGAATGAGGTCCGCTTTGGGTGGATTTAAAGGAAGCTTCCATGGGTCAATGTAAATCTTTTTTTCGCCAAAACTAATCAGCGTGCTTGCGTGCCTTAAAAAATCAATTGAAAAGTTTTTGAGCCTTAAAACCACTTTTTCTCCCCCGGCAAACAAATTTAAACTAATAAATAAATCTTATTATCAAAATGATTTTAAAAAAGCTTTATTGGGCAACCGGCCAAAAAAACGAGAACCTTTACTACTTTTGCATAGGCTTCATTTACTCCCTGATTGGCATTGGCACAAGCATGATGATTTTTTCCCAAAACATCGGGCTTGCGGCAGTGTTCTTCATTTCACTGGCAGCCATCGCACAAGTGGACAAAAAGCTTTCGATTTCGGAAAGAATGCTTGGCACGACAAAAAGCATCGGCACAAAAATGCTCTACCTTGAAGAAGTGCTGACGGTAAAACACACCATAACGCTTCGCAGCGTCTTTGAAGACCACAAAAACCTCTTTACAACATACTTTTTCCTCTTCATGGGAATAATGCTCTGCTTTTCCGCAATAACGCTTGCGCTCCCCATTGAAAAAAGCACGCAATTGTTTGGAGAACAATTCAAAATAATTTCAGGAAAAGCATTCACGCAGCAAAACCTGCTGCAGGAAATTCTTGAAAACAACCTTGCAGTGCTTTTGACGGGATTGTTTTTGGCACTCCTCTTTGAATACGGGACAACATTCATAATCGTCTGGAACGCATCAGTCTGGGGCACGGCGTTTGCAGTAGCTGCAAAAAACTCGTTCCTCATCGACCTAGGAAACCCCGTGTTCACGTTCATCGCCCTCACACTCTTGGTGCTCACATACCTGCCGTTTGAAGCCGCCGGATATTTTGCCTCAAGCATTGCGGGCGGACTGTTAAATAAGGCAATCACAAGGGAAAGCATTTCCTCAATCCGCTTCCGCATAATCGCAATGCACGCAATAATCTTATTGGGTTTTGGGCTAATACTGTTAGGGTTAAGCGGAGTAATCGAAGTGCAGATAATACAGCTAATCAGCACGATCAGGCAGGCTTGACCAGTTAAATCCCCAAAAAAAAGCGCATCCTTAAAAAACAGTTGAAGTTTATTAGATTCAGTGGTAAAATTGGGTCATTTTGAGGAAACGCTTTCGGAATTCATGCGAAAAGGCGACGCAGACAAGGTAAAGTGGCTAAAAAAGCTTGACAAAATAATCCTTCCAAGCCACGTCAAAAGAATCCTTCAAAATGACAAAACCGTGCTCATGGAAATGGTGATTCCAAAGTGGGTTGACTGGGCGCTGTTGACCGACTGGGCGCAGACCAAAAAAAATAATACAAGGGCAACACTCTGCATCCTCTGCAACAATGCTTCAACAAACGGCATCACTTTCATCGAAAAACACATCTGTGAAAGCTGCTTTTTGAAGCTAAAGCACCTACAGTAAACCCTGTTTAAAAACGATTTTTTAACGGCTTTTTTATCGCCAAACCAATTGGTTTAAATATCTGGAAATGCTTATTTTTGGAATATGGAAGACGAAGACTTTTTGCCAGCGCCAAGCGAGGAGCTTAGGAAAAAACTTTTAAAGCAAGAGCTTGCGATGCGGGCAAAGCAGCCGCCCCACTGGGCAAAAACAAAGTACAGGAAATATTCCACAATGCTTAACAAGAAAGCCGAAAAAGAGATTGCGGAGCTGCAAAAAAACGCAAAACATTTCACCGGCCAAACAACAAAAACGGCAAAGCCAGCAAAGGCAAAAAAATGGGCCGGCAAAAAGAAAAAATAAACCGAAAAAAATATTTAATCGTATTCTTTTAGCGGCGATTTTTTCCCGTAATGTGATTCAAAAAAAGCGTGCGAGAGAGCAACGCATTCAAGCAAGATTTTTTCAAGGTTTTTCCCCTCACAGTTGAACGCGGCTGCACCGCGGTGGCCGCCACCGCTTCCGCCAAACTTTTCCTGCAACGGCACAAAAACGTGCTTCACCAAATCAAAACCTGTTTTTTCAACCACGCTGTTTTTTGCGCGCGCACTGACAAGGATTTTTCCGCCCTGCCCGCTTCCGACAAATGCAATGCCTGCCCCAAGAAAGACAAGCGACATAGCAGAGCTTGATTCAAACGAGCCAACGTTTGAAAACGCAATCAGGTTGTCAAAGCTTTTGAATATGCGAACGCGCCTAGCCGCCTTTAGCTTTGCAATTTTTTCGCTGATGTCACGGCTGACCTCAAAAAGCGAGACAAGGCCGGAAAAAGACAATTTGCTTTTTTCAACCACTTTGGCCATTATCCGGAAAGTGTTGTGGTCTGCGACATGGAAGCCCGCGGAATCCACGATAACGCCGCACGCAATGCAGGCAGCGCTTTTTTTGTTCAATTTCACGCGGGATTTTGCAAGCCATGAGTAAACGACCTCGGTTGCGGACACCGCTTTTTCTTCAATCAGGGAATTTTTTTGCAGCGCAACCGGGTTATTTGTTTTTTTGTGGTGGTCAAAAACAAAAATTTCCCCGCCAAAGTTTTTGATTTTTTCTTTTTGCGTTCCAGCCATTTCAAGGCCGCAAAAATCAAATGCCAGAATGAAGTCAAAGCCCTCAAACGACGGGTTGATTTTAAACGGGATATGCATGTTTTTTGCAAAAGCGGCAGCGCTCTGGTTAATGTGGTCAGGAACGCCGATGCATGCGTTTTTTTTGTTTTTCAGGGAAAAATAGAGTGCGCCAGCGCTTGCAATCGAATCAATGTCTGCACCCGCGTGTGCTAAGAGGAGGATTTTTTTGTTTTCAAAAAAAGAAAAAGAAGGGAATGCCACGCCGATTCACGCCTAATCTTGGTCTGCGTTTGGGTCTGCCTGCGGCTTGGCGCCGGTTTTTTTCCCCTGCGACTTTTCAATCTCCAACTTGAGCTTGTTTAGCTTGTCAATTATTATGGTTTCCTGACGGTCAACTGTCTTAAAGCGAAGGTCAACTGATTCCTTTTGCTCTTCAACATCTTTTAGCGCCTGCTTTGCATTTGTAAGCACCATTATGTTTCCAGCGACCTTAAAGACTTTTTCTTCCTTTGTTGCCTTGAGTTCCTCTATTGATTTTTCAAGGGCATCACGCTGCGCCGCAAGCTGTGCCTTCTGTGCGGACACACCCATCAACTGTGACCTAGAGCGCTCAAACTCCGCAATTGTTGCTGACAAATCCTCTGCCATTTTCAACAGACCTCCATGATTTTTTCACTGAGCAAAAAAAGCTTCAAGTAAGAATTGGCTGAAGCCCGAAGAGATTTTGCGTCAAAAGAATCAATGTTAACCAGCACAGCGTTTTCCCCGCCAACAAGCCCCATTTTTGTCTTTGAGCGCTTTTCAAATTTTTCGCCAAGCTCTACTTTGACCGATTCAAGCGCCGCCTGTGCTTTTTTTTTGCTTTCAAAAAATAGCCGGGCAGAAAGCACAAATTTTGGGTCCATAAAAATTATCTTGCCTTTATTTTTTTTGCCACCGGGTCGCGCTGCCTAAAGACGATTTTGTAGGCACAGGTCGGGCACCGAACCAGCCTGTCAGGGAGGTCCTCGAAAAGTTTTCCACATTTTGCACACTTGTACATTTCAATCCACCTTTGAAATCATTTTTTATCCGATTTTTTTTCATGCAGGCCATGCCCGTGTTTTTCCGGCAACACGACTGGGCCTGTTTCTTCGCCGAATTCCTTTGCAACCGCTTCTTCGTTGCCTTCCTTTATTTCAATTAACTGCTTTGCAAGGGACAAAAAATTTTTCTGGCCAACCATTTTTTTGATTATTCCGCCAGTAAGAGTGTGGGGAACAAAAGTGCCGCCCGCAAACTCACTATTGCACTTTGAGCACAAAAAAATGCCGCGGTTTATCCGCTTGAGCCGACCAGAATTGCAGGCAGGGCAGGCATATTTTTGCTTTTGCTTTAATTCTACCTTAACTACCCTTTTCCTTATTCCGACACCGTACTTTGCGCCAAAGCGCCCCGCAGTGTACACTTTTTTTGTTTCACCCATTATGGCTCACTTTTTTATTGCATTCAGCACAATATATTTTTGTCCCGTCAAAGACGGGACATATCTGCGTTGTAAACTGGCGCAAAAGTTTTTTTAAATCAATTTCCTTGTTTTTTTCGCATTCTTTAATGCAATGTCAACCATTTCGTTGATGTCTTTTAGGCTATATGACCCGCCGTGGCCCTTTTGGAAAGCACTTATTTTGTCGTCATCGTTTATTGCAACGGAAAAGCGCGCACTCATTGCCTTTTCCTCTAATAAAACTGGATCCAATACATTTATATTAGAAATTTTCGCAAAAGTGCTTAAAATAGGCAGGCTATACACCTTTAGCTTGCCAGCGTACTCGCCAACAACCACTTTGTTGCCTTCAAGCTTTGGAATCCTTGTGTCAAGCAGGCTTGCCATTGCCGCAATCGAGGAAGCATCAAAGAGGTTTCCCGCATCGTTTAAAACATAGATGTCAACGAACACTGTCCAAACCAGTTCGCCTTCCCGAATGCACAATTCCTCAAACTCAAGCGCGTGCCCTTCCCTTATTCCCCTATCAACGACCCTTGAAAGCTCAATTGAGGTTTCATTTGGGGGGCCTGCTTCAAATTCAGGGGAAGCCATTGCAAGCAATTCTGCCCCGACAGAAATTGTCCCCATGTTCGGGGAGTCAAGGTAAGGCGGCAACGGCACAAGCTTTACTCCGCAAACCACATGCGTTTCCCCAAGCCGCACCGCCGCACACCCGTCAGCGTACTTTGCAAAGCCCTTTGAGACAGCCACTTTTCGTGACTCGTCAACCTTTCGCCCGTCAGTTCTTTTGCCGTTCTTTAAGTCACTAATCAAACTGTCAGTTTTGAGTTCCCAAGCGCTTTCTTTGTTCATTTCTTTTCACCATCCGTCAAATATTTTTTTTTCAGAGCAGCTTTCTGTATCTCATAAATTTTTTCACACGCCTTCATTCCGGCAGCGGAGGCCTCTTCCCATTCCTTTTTGGATAAAAGCCCATCCAATTGCAGGAGCACAATTTCCTTTGTGTTTGGCATGATTGCCAAAGGAATGTCAACTGCGTCCGGCGCATCCTCTTCTTCCTTGTTCAGGTCAACGATTATTTTTCCGCCTGCTCTGCCAACGCCTGCCCCGACAACCATGTCCCTCATCGGCAGCCCAGCATCTGCGAGCGCAACGGAAGCTACAGTAAGCGCTGCAACCCTTGTGCCTGCATTTGAGTCCAAAACCTCGACTTCAACATTTATCTGTGCTCCGGGAAATTTTTCAAGCATCACCGACGCAGCAAGAGCCTCGCCTGAAACCTTTGAAATCTCTATTTCCCTTCTCCCCGGCTTTGGGTTTTTGCGGTCAGGAACCGAAAAAGTCGCCATCCTGTAATTGTAGTCAAGGACAGCCCTGTAAGGGTCCTGCTTGTGCTTTGGAAGACATTCCCGCGGGCCATAAACCGCTGCATATATTTTGTTCTGCCCCCATTCAAGGTACGCTGAACCATCCGCCCTTGGAAGAACTCCGACCTCGATTTTTATCGGCCTACACTCGTCAACCTTTCTTCCGTCAAGCCTTAGCCCCTTTGAATTGACATATTCTGTTTGTTTTCCTTCTTTTGCTTTTTTTGCCATTCAATCACCCTGTTTTTCGTTTGCGCCGACCTGCGGTGAACCGTTTTCTTTCTCCAAAAACTCCGCAACCTTGTTTGTCAGATTGTCCTCGTGCGCTTTTTCCTCAATCATTTTAATAGCCAGTTTGAGCAAGTCAACCTTGCCGCCTTTGACCCAAATTTTGCCGTTCTTTCCCACAAAAAAATTGCAGCCAGTGCCCTTTTTTACAACCTCAAGCATTGAGCCGTTGCGCCCAATCACGCGCGGAACCTTCACTGCGGAAACATCAATTATTTCGCCGCCAAAAAGCACCCGCACAAAACCAAGCAAAACCTCGTTCATTTCGTTTACCTTGATTACTTTTGCCGAAACAATGCTAAACGGTTGAAGCATTTCCCGCAATTCCTTTTTTGATACATTTGCAAGGTAAAAAGAATTAATGTCCACATCGTACGAAGAAAACCTTTCCCCCGCAACAATCCCCACAATGACATCGCCCATAATCGGCCTGTAAACGCCCTTTAGCGGCACCACCGAAGTCGTGGTATCAGAATCGCTGACAAACCCTATCGAATCCGAAAAAATTTTCCCTTCCCGTAAAAACACGTTCGAACCAAGCCTTTTCCGCTCATCCGTAACAAGCTCGCCAGGAACAACAATCCTTTTGCTCATTTTTTTGCCTCCAAAACAGCCGCAAAATCGGCTGGCGCTTTTGTCCCGCCTTTGACGGGACTTGCAATATGTGCAATCATTTTTTTGCCTCCAAAATTTTTATCTCAACATTTCCCTGCGTCAGATGATTCAATTCGTTAAACAACTCCTGCTTTAAACCCCCAGGAATCTCAATAACCACAATGAGGCTGCCATCACGCTGCCACTCCTCTTTAACCAAATTATACTTGTGCAAAATGGCGTTCCCCTTTCCCGTAAACTGCGGGGCAAGCTTTACCGCAATGCTCAATTTCTCCAAAGAAATCGGAATCAGTTTCTTGATTTCCTTAATCGTGCTGTCAACCTGTTCCTTCAGCGAGTGATGAAGGTCAAAAGAAATCCTTGACTCATTGATTGCATTCTCAATCCTTTGCGGCGGATGCGGAGAATTCGTCTGCGGGTTAACCGCGTTTTTCACAATGAACGAAACTACCTCAAGCCTCCTTTTCTCAATCAGCTCACGCCTCTGGACAGTGGTTAACTGCACCTCCCCCTCAGTGATAATCTTTTTTGCAACAACCTTTATGTCAGTTGTCCCAAAAACACTTTTCACAACCGTTTCCTGCTTCTCATCACCCTTATTCGCATCCTTGTAAATTATGTCCGTTGCAAGCAATTCCTCAAACGAAACATTTTTCCCATTCTTTAAATCCATTGCCAGATACGGGTCAACAAGCAACTCGAACTTTTCACCCGAATGCTCAAAGCGCGCAATCACAGCATTTTCCAATTTAACCATTTTAATTTCTCCAAAAAAAATCAAACAAAAAATTACAAAACTATTTCAGGTTTCCAAAAATTGACTTGATTTTTTCTGCCGGAATTTTCTTAAATACCCTTGAAGAATCAATAAACGCAAACTCAACCCTTGGCAGTTCAAGCCTCTCCTTCTCATCAAGGCTGTGCTTTAAGGCACGGATAAGCAAAGAAATCCCCGCATCAAAACCAAGGTTTTCCTTGTATTCTTTTTCAAGCAAACCCATTGCCTTGTTCTTGTTCTTCCCGACAGCAATCGCATTGTACTCCGCCAAAGCACCGCTGGGCTCCGCCTCAAACAGCCTCTTGCCGGAATTATCCACTCCGCCGATAATCAATGAAACGCCAAACGGCCTCATTCCGCCGTACTGGGTAAAAATCTGCATCACATTCGAGATTTCCTTTACAAGCGTTTCAACGGAAATTGATTCATCAAAATACATCACGTTTTCCTGCGCCTTTTGGCGAGCAATCTGAATAAGGCGCCTTGCGTCACCGACCAAGCCGGCAGAAACCGCACCCACATGGCCGTCAATTTTGAAAAGCTTTTCAATGCTTGAGGGGACAATCAGGCGGCTCTGGACGTTTTTGTCAACGCCAAAAACAACGCCGTCCGCATACTTCAATGCAACCGCAAGAGTTCCCTGCGAAACGATTTTTGAAGCATACTCGACCTGATAAAGCCTCCCATCAGGGGAAAACATTGTTGCCGCACGGTCATAACCAGCTGATTGATAAGCAGGATACAATAAAACACCCTCTTTTCTCTACCTTTGCCCGATAATAAAACTAATAGAGTAAACAATATAAATCAAACGCCAGCAAGTAAACGAGGATATTGACTTTTCAATTCTACTACTTCTTATTAGAAATCCAAACAATAACTATTTAAAGAACAAAGATAATAAAGCTATTTACTTCAGCAACCCATGTAGGGAGCTGGAGTAAATTATTGTATACCTCTACAAGAAGTTAATGGAATTTTTTAATAGCATATTTTAAATTTATTAATTTTTCAAATATCGTATCCCCACGTTTTCCAAATATTACTAAATAATCTCCTTCTTTGATTAATTTTGTGTCATCGGGATGATAAAATTTAAGACAACCGCCTAGTTCGTTTACTTTTTTAATTAATTTGTTAAAAAAAGGACTATTTTGAATTACTAATTCTTCTTCAGCTTCTTCAGGATTTTCTTTGACTAAATAAAATATTGGGTGTTGTATAAGATGCTTTGCCCGAATTCTTGTAGGGTTATTCGGCGTTATTTTATTTAAACAACTTTTACCGATAAAATATTCAACACAAACATTCCCAAATAATTTAATTGTTTTTTTAATATCGCTTTTAGTAAAAAATAGCTTATTTTGCACCATACTTAATTTAATCAACCTAACAAAAATATCGGCGGTTGCTATTAATTCATTACATTGATCTCCTTTAAAATAAACCGCCATTTCTGCCCCACCTGCTAACTCTTCCCAAGCAGGGCTCACTTGCCCTTGAAAATGGTCAATTGCCAATTTACTTGAAACTCCAAAATTTCTTAATTCCCAAGCACAAAGCATAGGATAGCTATTTGTTATTTGTTTAGTGACAGCGGATATGTTCCCGCTTAATTAATCGTTTTTTAAGTGGGAA
>CAYIER010000039.1:0-10243 GCA_964362395.1 uncultured archaeon | reverse complement strand
AATTGAATTTATTTGTATTGGCTGTTTGCAGGCTGTTTTTAATGTTATCAATTGGATGCATAAAGGAACGGGAAATATTTTGTCTGGTCTATTCCTGCAAAAAATGCAGCCAAAAAGCCCACAACAACAGCTGCAGTCATTCCCGCGGCAAACAGCATCAAAATCTCTTTTTTGTGGTCAAACAGGTTCTCTTTTTCCTCTAGGTCAAGCGCCGCAAATTTTCCTGTGAGGCTTCCTGCAAAAGAAACAATTGCCAAAGGGATTATGGCCAGCGACATGCCAATCGGGTTTGTGGGAATCGCCTTTGAACTGATCAACCCAAAGTAAAGGAAAAAAATCGGGGAGGCCAACCCGGAAAATAATGTTGAAAGCGCAAAAAAAACCACTGACAGGAAAACAAGCTCGATTGCGGGGTGCGCGTGAAGCGAAAAAGGCGACAGGCCAATATTAAAAAGGCTGCCAATGCCTAGGCCTGCAAAAAAAAGCGAGGCATTGAGCAAAAGCAAAATCAATTGGTTTTTTTTGTTCATTCAGCTTGCCTTTCCGAATTTATCCAGTATTTCTTCCCGGTTCCATGAAAGCGAAAGCTTTCCGCCATCGACTTTTGCGCAGACGATTTTTGAATTAATCATTTCAACCAGCTTTTTCACTGTGTACTGGTCAAACATCCTTCCCTTTTGGTTTGAAGCCGCATTTATTACGTTTTCCCCCCTGTTAAGCGCAAATGTTTGGCCGGGCGCAATTGCCGGGTCAACAAACCTTCCAACAAACTGGTCGGTTGCGCATGCAATATTGAGCGTGGTGTTATCGACTATTCTGCCAAATCTTGTCGGCGCAAAAATGACCGCCCTTAAAATTGCTTCCCCGTTTTTTGCGTTCTGGAAAACAACCCCGTTGTACGGGTCTGGGCTCTGGTTGCAAAGAGCGTTCAGCGGATAAACACTGTCTTGCAGCGTCTTGGCGCGCTGCCCGGTGATTGTGTCAGACAAAACATCCCATTTGAACATGCGGGGCAATGAAACATTCCCGCTTCCTGAATTCAAACTGTACAATGCTCCTGCGTTTGGCTGGCCGCTTTGGGTTTTTGTAATTTTGATTTCAATGCCTATCGGGTCGGTTGCGTTCAGGGCAACTCCGCCTTCTTTTGAGATGGACAAAAATTCGCCTGAAAAATCTGGGTTGAAATTGTTGCTGTATTCTGAGCTTGCCTGCTCTGTGAAATACAGGAAAGGGTCAAGCTCTGGCGCGTTGTCGCTGTAATGGTTGAACCTTAAAAACTCCTGCGGGAACTGACCGGGCGTGAACCTTATCCCATAACCGTCCCTTTGCAGTGCGCCACTTTCAAGCCCGACCGTTCCATCAACCGGGAAATAAAACAATTGGTTTTTTGCAAAGTCAGGGTTCACTTCTGAAATTTGCATTGAAATCCTCGTGTCAATGGAAATTTTTGGCTTTTCAGGGCCTTCGCTCCAGTCATAATTGATTATTACATTGTGTTCCCCCGCAACTCTTTTTTCCTGTGGAAACTTCCACTCCTCAAATTTTCCGGCAAAGGCTGCATTGTTTTTGCCGGTGTATTCCTTCACAAAGTCTGCCTTGAAATCATCCGAATAAGTGTCTTCAACCAGCTGTGCGGTGAATTCAACGAATCTGCTGTAAAACTCATAAAAGCTGTTATGCCCGGCCAGCGGCAGTTTTTGCATGACCTGCTTTTCCTTGTCCTTGCCGACAACTTCAACGCCCCGGATTCCAAACACGATTTGTCCAGCAGCAAGCGCTTTTTGGAAGTCGGACAAGAAAGCCATAGTGATTTGGGCGCGGCTATTCGTATTCCCGTTTGTTTTCTTTACCTGCACTTCAGTTATCTGGCTGTCTGCTGTTTTCTTCGAATAACAATTTTCCGTTGTTGTTTCACTGCATAATTTGCTGTCGGTCTTAATTGCCTCATTGAGGTTTGAGTAAAACACCTGAAGTTCTTTTAGCGTCATTGCAAAATAATCCTTGAATCCAATTTTGCCTATTCTTTCAATTCCAAGGTCGCCCCTTTGCTCCTTGTATGTGTCTTTTCCAAGGTCAAGGACATCCATTAAAATTAAAACTTCCCCCCCATTGAGCGTTTCCTGTTTTGCCGAAATTGCATTTAATAATTCAAGCGTCCGCGCAATTGCCCTTCCTTGCCCTTCAGGTTTGCTTGCATCAATTGAACTGATTTCTTTTGTCAGGCCAGAAATTCCTTTCTCTTTCAAGAACTCTTCCTTAAATTTTGCATTTTCAATCAGCGCTTTGTCTTTTCCTGCAAAGAAAATGTATTGCGCGCCATTTGCCGCACTGTCAGTTGTTTCGATGTAGTTTGCAAAGTACCTGTAAAGGTCTGTTGAATCCTTCTTGCAGTTTCCTCCCTCAATCCGGCAGCCCTTTAAATCATTTGCCTTGTCCGCGGCTTCCTTTATTTTCTGCGCTTTCTGGTTTAATTCAATCGAGAACTGTGCCGCGTCGCAGTAAAAATCCGTGTCTCCGTTTACATCGCATGCAGTTGCGCTTATTTTTTCAAACCTCCAGTCAAAGGCAAACTTGTCAAACCCGTATCCCTTGAATGCGGCGTCGCCTGTTTTTCCACCATCAATGCATGCCTGTGCGTTTGCTGCGTTCGGCGGGTCGATTGGCGGGTTTGGCGGCGGTGTTATTGCCCCGCTTGTCCCAGCATTTAAACAAAGCGTTATCGGTATTGCCACCCTGTCAGTCACAGAGGGCACTACCCTGTTCACTGTCACAAGCACTTTGTCTGCAATGTCAACTTTTGGCTTTCCCTGCGCACGCCACGCTGCCGCGTCAAAGTTGAGCACCAGTTCCTTGCCATCCTTTATTGTTACATTGATTTTGAGCCCATTTTTTTCAATCGTTGAGTTTGAAATGTCTGAAATCGTGTCAACTGTCCCGCATCCGCCGCCTTGCGGCTGGGCAGAATAGCTCTGCGCGTTGCCTGTCCGCACCGGCACGTTTTTTCCGTCAATGTAGCTTGGGTAATAATTTTTCTGGTCCAATTGGTTTCCACGATTTGGCAGCGTCTGTTGTGTGCCGTTTCTTGCAAAGTATTCGCCGCAAGTGTTCTTCTGGCTAATTGGGATTGCAATCCTCATCAGGCCGTTTGCCCCGCCAGCGCTTGTCGAATAGCCTGTCTGTTCAAGCAAATTCAGTTCCGATTCCGGTATGCACCCGCCGTATTTGTTTTTCAGGTTCAGTTTGTCTGGCGAAATGCACTGTGCAGGCTGCGTGCCTGCATCGCCATAGTTCACGAGCTTTTCCGCAAACGGCAATGCCTCCCACCAGTCCTCAATAATCATCGGGAAAGAAATGCTTCTCCTTTGCCCGAACTCTGTGGCAAAATTCACAAGCATGTTTGAGCGGCCCTTCACTGAATAATATCCCTGTGAAAAGAAGTACCGGAGGTTTCCAAGAACCGAAAAAGGGCTTTCGGTGTTTGGGTCTGGAAAATTTGGCGCAGTGTTGCAGTAGTTTTTGAGTGCCTTAAACACTTCAAACCTCTGCACCTGCACTGTCAAACCGTCTGCCCCCGATTCAAGCCGCTCGTCAAGCAGCGCCCAGTTCTCTATCATTTCGTGTATGCCTGAGCCTGGCACATCGTTTGGCGTCCTCAAATCCTCGGAAGGAAAAAAAATCGTGTCATTGCTTCGAATCAGCCTGACGCCTGCATCATAGCAAGAGTTCCTCACTTCAAGCACAGCGGGCTTTCCGTAAAAGCTCTGGAACTTGAGCGTCCTAGCCGGATTTATCTGCACGCAGTCATTGTAGCTTTGTGTTGCCCTGTTTTCAACAATTGCGGTTATGCTTGCAATTTCCTGCGGGAGCTCCTGGCTTGACGCAAGCTTTGCGCTTACCTTCAGAGGGTATGCGCCTGTAAAGTATGCCGGGCTGATTGCAACAACCTGTTGTTTTCCCTTGTCAAGCACAAAATTCGGGTTGCTTACAATCAGCGCCTCGGTTGATTCAATCGCCAGTTCAACCGGCTGGGTGCAGTTGTTTGCAACCCTTAACTGCCCTGTTCCGCACGAAAAGCTGGAGCCGATTCCCTGCTGGAACAAATCCCCGCTGTAAAATGGCGCGGAATAATTGTTGTAAGGGTAGGTCATTCCCTGAGGTGTCCCATAATTTGGCTGGAAATTATTGCTGCCCCCCGCCTGATAAGACGGGTTTGCAGTAATGTATGATGGAAGTCCCTGTGTTCCGCCAACCTGTGTCTGGTACGGGTCAAACTGCTGGTATGCCGGTGTGCCAAAGTTTCCTTGCCCAACGCCGGGAGAGCCATACCTGTAGGGTGTGAGGCTGTTGTTTGAGAAAGGGTTGTTTAAGCCGTAGCCGGAACCGTATGGCGAATAAGACGGGCTGCCAGTCCCATTGTATCCATCGTAGCCAAACCCAATGCCGCCGCCAAATGTCCCGCCGTAGCCTGAGCCATAACTTTGCGGGTAGCCGCCGTAACCCTGCATGCCGAAAAAGTAATTCGGAAACTGGCTGTATCCAGTGTTAAACGGGCAGGTTGTAAGGCGAAGGTTATTGACCGGGGAAAGCTTGATGCACGCTGACAGGTCGCTGATGCTTAAATTCACGCTGACTTTGTTCCTTAACTGTTCAACGCCTTTCTGCGTGACTGGGTGCGCTGCGCGAAAATCAATTGAGAACTGCTGTGTTGCGGTCGCAATCTGGCTTGGTGCAAATTCAATTGTCAAGGTTGCCTCGTTGTTTGCGGGAATAGTTGGAATCAAATCCTTAAACGCAGTCGTCAAGGCAACGCCGCTTCGCGTTCCCTGAAAGCTGATTGCATTGTCGTTTTCTTCGCCTGAAAGGCCCAAATCGCTGTTCTGGTCAAAGCCGCTTATTTCACCCCCAAGTTCAACCGATGCGCGAAATTCCCCTGCCGGATTATGCGAGCCAAGCGACAGTTTTGCCTGCAGCGGCCCAAGGGGGATTGCCGTTCCGTGGACGCGGCAATTGTTCTGCACATTGATGCTGATTTTCTTCACTTCGCCAGTGGCGCTGAAAATGTCCCACTTGTTTGGGAAAAAATTCAGGCAATCTGCCTCGTCTACTTCGTTGCCAAACCCGATTTTTATCTGTGCGGGAATTGCCGCATGCCAGCTTTTTGAAAAATCATTGCTGGTTACGACCACATTGATGCTGCCGTCAATCACTGCCAGTTCCTTTGCCTGTTCGCCTTTTTTTGTAAGCGAATAAGTGATGTCCGCATCAGTGCTCCCGTTCACGTCAAGTGTTGTGCCGACAAGCATGGAGCCCCCAAAGTCAAAATTCACAAGTCCACTAAACGAATCGCTTGCCTCAATTGAACTTATCACAAGCGGAATCTGTGTCAAATTAAGCAGGGTCAGCGTTGAGTCTTTTTTTGGCTTTTCGCCGACAACCAGCGTGTCATTCAACTGCTGCGGGATGGATGAAAGGATATTTTCCGTCACCTGCACCTTTAACTCAAAGGGCTTAAACCCCCGTTTTTCCACTATCACCAAAACAACGCTTCCCGCGTTTGGCGCCAAAACCGTGAACGGAAAAATTCCCGCGCTGTTTGTCTGCCCCTGCGCAAGGATTGCATCGTTTTTTTTCACAGTGACAACAGCATTTGAAAGGCTT
This sequence comes from uncultured archaeon, assembly GCA_964362395.1. GTDB lineage: Archaea > Iainarchaeota > Iainarchaeia > Iainarchaeales > GW2011-AR10 > JACPKT01. The sequence continues at coordinate 4,585 of CAYIER010000039.1, read as the reverse complement.
GCACCGCCTTTGGCATCTGAAACATGCACAAGAACATTGTTGTTCACAAACGGCACGATTATTTTTGGCACAATGTCAACAATCATTTCACTTGCAGGGGTGGCATTAATCAAAACAGAGCTTTCCTCAACTTTTTCCTTTGCGCCGGCAGCGTCTGAAAGAATTGAAATCGTTAGGGTCGTTGCACCGTCTGCCTTTGGCTCAAAATCAAAAATTCCTGAAAAAATGTCGTTTTTCCTTATATCCCCGACCTGTGCACTGAAACTGCTGCCAACACCCTCCCCGCTTGTTTTTGCGCCCCCGACCGTGCTTGCCTCAAAATTCGTTATTTCAATCGTGCCAGAACTGTCCTCTACCATTACTTCGGCGTTTTGGAAAACAGAGTCCGCAATGCTTGAAATGCTGAACTTCAACCGGTACTTGCTTGCAACCTCAGCCAAAAACTCGCCCACGACGCTTGTCTGCACCTGCTCTGAAATGCTTTCAATCACGATTGAAGTGCAAAAATTGTCAAAGCACAGGTTTGAAGGGCCCACGCTGAACTTTTTGTTCTTTGCCTGTGCATAAAGGGCCTGCTTTTGCGCATTGCTCTCGCTTGAACCCAATACATCGTCCACAGGGAATCTCACAAAGCCGCCGCTTTTCCCAAACGCACGGTACCACAAGTCAAGTGCCTGCCCCTGCTTTGCATTCTCGCGCACAGTCAAATCGGCTTCAACTTCATATATCCCCCGTTGTGGATTGTTAAAATTCATTTCAACCCATTTCGCATCACTTGTGGTGAAATGAACGGAGTCGTTTGCGATCCCTGTCGGCGGAAAAAAACTTGCCCCCCCAAGAATTTCGCTGTATGCGCCTCGTGCACCGCTGATGTAAATGCCGTCTTTTTCAATGTCGTTTGAAACATTGTCCTGCGCAGAGCCGGTCCGGATATGCACTCCTGCCTGCTCGAAAACGGAGTTCTGCGGAACAAGCAGCAAAAATGCTGCCCTGTATTTCTGCCCCGCAGAAAGCGCAGGTGTGGAACCATCCTTGACCAGCTTGCCGCCGACCTCTATCCCGGCAAACTCAAGCGAAAGCGAAGTTATTTCCTTCCTCAAAAAAACCTGCGCATGGTGCGTGGTGTCCTTTCCCACCGCCACAGGCACTGTAGTGTAAGGCAGAAAGCCATTTGCGGCGACGACAACAAAAGCGGTTTTGTCCGCACGCGCATTAATCGTAGTGACGCCGTCGGCACCAGTCACTCCGTGGCCCAAAACTTCCCCCGTTGCAAAATTAAGCAGCGAAACATTTGCCCCCGCAAGCGGTTTTTTGCCGTCACCAAAAACCGCGGCCTCAATGTTCCCAAAACCCACCTCAAGTGACAGCTGCAGCTTGTTTTGCTGCCTTGCATTCAGTTCAACAGTCTGGCTTGTGACTTCCCCAAAGCCCGGCTTTAACGCGTTGACATAAAATTTTCCCTCCTTGATTCTCTCAAAAACACCCACGCCGTTTGCGCCGGTCACAATCTCGCTTCCAACCGAAGAATCGTCAGCCGCAGACCTCAAGGAAAGCCGCACATCCTCAACCGGATTGCCGGATTCATCAAGAATCGTGACAGTGAAGCTCTGTGAGTTCTGCACGGTTGCCTGCTCAAGCAAAATATCATACACGCCGTCATTTGGAGTCAAATCATTTTGCTCAAGCAAATACCCCGGCTTGTCCACGACAACAGTGTAATGGACCTGCTCGCCGACCTTAAACTCAAGCGAGCCGTCCGACGAAGTGATTTTTGATGCAATCTGCACGGAGTCCTTGCTCAGCGTCACGACCGCGTTTTCAATTGGCGACTGCGTTGCCTTGTCCTTGACCAATAATTTAATGGACCCGATTACCTTTTTGTCCAAAACAACCGCAAAATTGACCGACTGCCCGACAACAATGCTTTTCACGTCGCCAGCAGTGGAACTGTCAAACTCGGAAAAAATTCCAGTGGGGTCAGACACTGTAACAAAATATTTTCCCTCAGGGGCGTCGTTGAAAATCGCGGAACCGGCCGAAGAAGTGTCCAAAAATTTGTATAATGTTGCAAGGCCGGTTCCGGGGCTCTGTGACAAAAGGTTCACCCTTATCCCGGCAAGCACCTTTGAATTTTGGCCCTTGACTGTGACAAGCACATTTCCGGTTCCCCTGGATTGCTCGGCCAAAAACAATTCAATCGAGTCAGGCCCCTGTGCCAAAAATGAAGCGTTGCTTGCTGAAAAATCCCCGTTTGGTTTTGCGTTTAACTGCCCGCAATCGCTTGGAATAAAAAGTGAAATTATCCCAGTCGTGGTTGTCTTTCCGTCAGTGAAAGAAGAATTTGCGCTGCAGGAAAAATCCACCTGCACGAACTTTTCGACAAGCTCATTTGTCCCCGGCTTTAACAGCCGGATTGTTTTCGACAGCCGCATTACTTTTTTCTGCAACGCCACCAAAACGTCTTCTCTGTCGCCCAAAAGATTTGCAGGAACTGCTTTATCCAAAAAATCCGGCGGCTTTGACGCCGCAACCGACAAGTCAGCGCCGCGCGGAACGACCAAGGAAAACTTTCCGCCAGCATCAGTTGTGCCATCCCCGACAGGTGCCCCGTCACTTAAAGAAACCGTGATTGCCGCGCCCGAAACCGGGTCGCCGAAGTCATCTGATACAAGCACGTTTAACTGTGACTGGGGCGGAAAAAGTGCCGGTACAACAAAAAAACCGATTGCCCATGCAACAATGAGGCAAAGAAGCACCGCCAGCGGAAAAGTCGGGACGTTTTTTTCCTCAACGGGGTCGACTATTTTGTAAACAGGAAGCCCCTTGCTGTCAAGCCAGTCAAGGAAATTATAATATTTGTCCTCTAACTGCTCGTACAGGCCCCTGCCTGACCCCTCTTTAGCCATCAAAAATCACTAACTAATCCAACCAAATCAACAATAATTAATTGTTTCTTTGAATTTATTAAGATTACCCCTATTATTTTACATTATTTTATTCATGTTATTTTTGATATTTTTATTATTCTATTTAAAGGTAATTTTACCCCGCAATGCAGCTTAAATCCGCTGAATTGAGCCCTTCCCCGACAGTTGTTTTGCAGGCCGGAAGCGATTCGTCTGATTCAAACGTGCTCCACTGCGAATAAGTAGTGTCAATAATCCTTACCGCGTAACGGTTAGTGCCGGCCGGACCAACATTGCTCACTATGTACTTTTCGTCCGAATCCTCAAAAACAACAATTGCCTCAACGCGCCGGACCTTGGCGCAGAAAGCAAACAGGTTTGCACTAGAATTCTGCGGATAAGCCTGAATTCTTCGCGATTTCTCCGAAATCACAATTGCCTGCGCGTCCGCCGCCGCATTCCCGCCAACGCGCCATACCTTGAACTTTTCCTGGTCGCCGACAAGTGAATCCGCCAGCTCATTCACTTGCGGGTTAAGCAGTTCGTCCCTCACAAAATTTTCAAGCTCATCATTCATTGAACCTGTATCGTTTGGGTCATATTTATGGGCATTGTTTGTGACAAGCCCAATCAAAAGGATAAGCGGAAGCTTTGCACCCGAAAAAGTGTCCCCCGCGCACGCATACTTTGCATAATCCAAAAATTCGACTGAAGATAACCCATTAAGTGCAAGCGGAGCGCAGCCCGAATTGCATACCCCGACTTTTAACGCATCAACCTTTGACTTGAACCCTTCCTCAAAAAGGCTGCTTGAGTTCCGCTTTGCAATCTCCATGCCGCCGGCGATTGCCTTAAATAAACGGAGCGGGACAAAAATCTGCACGTCCCCCCGCGGAAGAATTGGCTCCTTTAGGACGCGCCCCGTCTGGCGGTTTGTGACAACGATTTGCGGAAACTTTTCGTACTCTTCGTCAGTCAGGTAACCGCCCTCGTCCGGCTTTTTAAGGTTAAGGTTAATGTAAAACGTTCCAGTGCCGCAGCCGGCCCAAGTTCCATCACAGTCAATCACCTTGAAAAAATCGTTTTCGAAACTGCTTTTGTCAAACACTTTCTGGAGCAGTTCCTGCAGTTCGCTTGTCTTGGGCGCATCAAGGTCAATGCTGTAGCCCCGCACATCCGGAGTCTTTTCAAGCAGCGCGGTAAGGTGGTTTGCCGCCCTGGTCGCAAGTTGTTTTCCGTCACACACAGGCCCAGTTGCGGTTGCTTCACAAATCCCAAAATTTGTGCGCGCAAAATCCTTTTTTATTTCATCCCACGAAAGCGCCGCAATTTCCGGCGTAATCACGTACCTGTTGTCTGGGACGCCGTCCGGCGCATCGCTTTGGCTTCCCTCTTCGCCATCCTTTGTCAGCCATCGCTCAATCGTGAACCGAATCCCAAAATTAAATGCCTGCAGCGCGTCCGCCTTTGCAAGGTCCGCAATGGTCTGCATTTTCTGCTCTTCCTCAATGTCAGAAATGATGTTTGACGTCTTTGACTCGCTGTCAACCATTGTCTTTGCCAAAAGCGCAGCCAAGACAACCAAAACAATCGCCACAAGGGCAGTGAACAGGTTGAAGCCAGTTTGGTTCATCAAAAGAAGAACAGTTTTTGTACTATATAAACGTTAAAGGTATTAA
>CAYIER010000038.1:0-10275 GCA_964362395.1 uncultured archaeon | reverse complement strand
AGAAGATACTACAGAACGTAACTTATTTTACTCAAAAAGTGGCGAAGTCAGGTATCAATAATCGGGGTTGGCGAACGCAAACCGGTTTACGTGTATGAAAAAAACATTGACTGGCATAAAGTGGGTGGATTTAGGATAGACAGCCGTTTATTTTTTTGCTGCCTTTGAAAAAAATTCTTCAACTTTTTTCCAGTTAACCACGTTCCACCAAGCTGCAACATAATCAGCCCTTCGTTGGTTATACAAGAGATAATAACTGTGTTCCCACACATCCAACCCAAGCACCGGCGTTTTTCCTTCAGATATTGGCGTGTCCTGGTTTTGGGTGCTGGTGATTTCGAGGCTTCCCTTTGACACGACTAGCCATGCCCAGCCGCTGCCAAAGCGGCCCATTGCTGCTTCGGCAAATTTTTTCTTGAATTCGTCAAAGGAGCCAAAGGTTTTGTCAATTGCTTTTGCAAGCTCGCCGGATGGCTTTCCGCCTGCGCCTGAAGCCATTATCTGCCAGAACATTGAGTGGTTTGCGTGGCCCCCGCCGTGGTTTCGGACAGCCATGCGGGCTGTTTCCGGGACTGCATTGAGGTTTTTCAAGATTTCCTCAATACCCTTGCCTTTAAATTCGCTTTTTCCCTCCAAAGCAGCGTTTAATTTGTCCACATAAGCCTGATGGTGCTTTGTGTGGTGGATTTTCATTGTTTGTTCGTCAATATGCGGCTCCAAAGCGTTATACGCGTAAGAGAGTTTTGGCAATTCAAAAACCATTTTACACACCTCCTTAAAAAATAGGTTTTTTATAAAATAAAACATAAAGGCATTAAAAAACAACCCCCAAGTCTACATAATCAGTGGTTGGTTATAATGCCCCCCCTTGAACAATTTGATATCCATGAAATCAAAAAAGTTCGGCGAAATTTTTGTTTTGGTGCTTGAGCCGGGCGAGGAAATCGTTTCGTCGCTTGCCGATTTTTGCGCAAAGCAAAAAATTTTTGCAGCACATTTTAGCGGCATCGGCTCCGCGAATTCGATTGTGATTTCGACTTTTGATGTTTCGGAAAAAAAATATGTGGACAATTTGATTTCTGGCCAGCTTGAAATAACAGCACTGACGGGAAACGCTGCGTTAAAGGGCGGCAAGCCGTTTGTGCACGCGCACATTACTGTGGGTGACACCGAGTACCGCGCGTTTGCAGGGCACCTGAAGTCTGCAATGGTGAGCGCCGCGTGCGAGATTTTTGTCACAAAAATCGGCGGAAAACTGGAACGGGAATTTTCAGAGGCAGCAGGGCTTAATTCGCTAAAGCTTTGAAAAAGAAAAAAGGTTTTTAAAAAGGAAGAATGTTTGTTTTGTGGTTTGAATGGGCGAGTCAAGTGGAATTTCTTTGGCAATTGCCACGGCAGTGGTCAGTGGCGTGAGCATTTTTTTGAACAAGTTTGCGGTCGGGGGCACAAACCCGTTTGTTTTCACGGCCCTGAAAAATGTTTTTGTTGCCGTGTTTTTGCTTTCGGCGATTTTTTTACTGTTCGAATTTAAAAAATTGAAGGAATTGACAAAAAAGCAATGGGGGCAACTTGCACTTGTTGGGCTGGTTGGCGGCAGTGTGCCGTTCCTGTTGTTTTTTTACGCATTAAAACTTACATCGGCAGTTAACGCCGGCTTTTTGCAAAAAACGCTTTTTATCTGGGCAATTGTTTTTGCGGGGTTTTTTTTGAAGGAAAAATATTCAAAAAAATTTTTGGCTGGCGCTGCGCTCTTATTGGTTGGCAATTTTGCCTTGTTTTCAAAATTTTCCAGCTTCGGGTTTGCTGATGCGCTCATCCTTATTGCAGCTATTTTGTGGGGCGCAGAAAATGTTTTGTCAAAGCACGTGCTGAAGGAAACGCATGGAAGGATTGTGGCGTTTGGAAGGATGTTTTTTGGCTCGCTTTTCATGCTTGCGTTTTTGGCGGCAACCGGCCAGATCACTGAAATCGGGCAGCTGAATTTTAGCCAGCTCTCGTGGGTGCTTGTTACAAGCGCTTTGCTTTTCCTTTACGTGCTGTTTTATTACACCGGCCTGAAATATGTCCGCGTGGGGGTTGCAGCAGCATTGCTTTCGCTTGGCCAGCCCATTACTGCAATTTTGTCGCTTGTTTTTTCCGGCACGCCGGTTTCTGCAAGTGACGCGCTTGGGTTTGTCCTGATAATTTTCGGTGCAGCAATAATTGCAGGCTTTGGGTATTTTGTTTCTGTCGGAAAAACTGCTGCAAAATTTTTTGCTACAGGCAATAAGTGATTTTTGTGTGCGTAACCATTGTCGGCAAAGTCCTTGAAGTGAACGGAAAAAAAGGAATTGTTGAAGTTGACGGGAAGCAGAGGGAAATGGATTTTTCGCTTGCCAAAATAAAGCGGGGGGATTTTGTTTCCTGCGCGTTGAACCTTGCGGTTGAAAAAATTGAAAACGAAGAGGCAATTTCAATCCTGAATGCAAGGCGTGGTCTGCTTGAATCAAAAAGATAGGCTGCTTTTTTTGAAATATGCTGTCCCCTGCGCAACAACTTTGGTTTCACGAAACCGGCTTTCGCAAAAAGAATTTGAAGAAATGCTTGAATCGGTAAAAAAAGGCGTTGCCCCGAAAGGCGAGCCGGAAAAAGTGTTCAAGGTGGCTTTTGCGGTGTGCAGTGCGATGGCGGCGGATGCCAAAAAAGGGATTGATGAAAAAATTGTCCGCGATTATTTTTGGCTGCGCCACGACGCGGTTGTTGACGAACGGTTTGAACTCATGCGTGACTTTGACCCAGTGCACTGCAGGACGTTTCCGGGTGCCGTGAAAAAGGCCGGCAAGGGCAAGGCCATTGTGAAAACTTCAATTGGAGAACTTGAGTGCATTACCGATTTTTCCCAAAGGGTGAAAAAAGGGTCATTTGTAGTTGTCCACAGGGGTTTTGTCGTGGAAAAAGTCGGCAAAAAAACCGCGCTGGAAATTGCGGAAAAAACAAAAAAGTTTTTTTGACCGGGCTTTGCGGTTAAATTTATATAACCGCAAAGGCATACTATTTCCGGTTTTGTGATGTATGACGTGGTTATTATTGGCTCTGGCCCTGCTGGTGTGAGCGCGGCCATTTTTTGCGCGCGGGCGAACCTGAAAACGCTTGTGCTTGGAAAAACAGAAACAAGCCAGTTGGTTCTTGCGCACACGATTGAAAACTTTTTTGGCTTCCCAGAGGGCATTAAGGGGCATGATTTGCTTGGGAAAGGGGTAAAGCAGGCAAAAAAATTCAAGGCAGAATTTGTGGCTGAAACGGTTGTTTCCGCAAGGCAGGCAAAGGAAGTTTTTGAGGTTACCACGGAAAAAAACAAAAAAATCGAGTCCCGCTCGTTAATCATTGCAACCGGGATACCTATCCGCCCGTCCGGGATTAAGAACGAGGAAAAGTTTGTCGGAAAGGGGCTTAGTTACTGCGTGAGCTGTGACGGTTTTTTTTACAAGGGAAAAAAAGCCTGTGTGATAGGGAACGGAAACAAGGCGGCTGACGAGGCGATTGATTTGCTGCATTACACAAGCAATGTCACAGTCATTTCAAACGGCGGCGGTTTTGAGTTTTCAAAGGAATTTGACACGGAACTCAACAAGCGCGGAATAACGCTTGTTAATAAGGAAGCAAAGGAATTTTTTGGCGAAAATTTTTTGCGCGGAATCACGTTTTCTGACGGCACAAAAATGGATTTCGAGGGCGTGTTCATGGCGTGCGGCGAGAGCTCAGCGCTTGATTTTGCCCGCGAGCTTGGCGTTATCGTGGAAAACAATTCAGTTGTTGTTGATGAGCGGAACATGACAAACCTTTCAGGCGTTTTTGCCGCGGGAAACTGTGTGGGCAGATGCAAGCAGGTGGCGGCAAATGTGGGCGAAGGCGCGAACGCTGCGGTGAATGCAATAAAGTACTGTGGTTCAAAGAACCTTTACATGGATTACGCGGTCAAGTGATTTGTTTGGCGGGGAAAAAACTCAAAATCGGCTGGTTTTCTTTTTCCTGCTGTGAGGACAGTTCTATTGTTTTTACTGAGCTGCTAAATGACCATTACAAGGAATGGCTTGAAAAAATTGATTTTGCAAATGTAAGGATTTTGAAAAAAAAATCTGAAACAAAAGATTTGGACGTGGCGTTTGTGGAGGGCGCGATTGCAAACAGACATGACGAAGAGGAACTGAAAAAAATCCGCGAAAATTCAAAGAGGCTTGTTGCAATCGGTTCGTGCGCGGTAACAGGAAATCCTTCAGGGCAGAGGAACAATTTTGGTTTTGAATTAAAGCAGGAGATAGAACCGGCCGTAAAAACGTATAAGCTTAACAGAAAAGTGCACAGGCTGGACGAGATTGTAAAGGTTGATTCAATGGTGCCGGGCTGCCCGATGAATGAAATGCTTTTTTTGAATGCGCTTGAAAAATACCTGAAGGAATTTGGGGTCGTTTGATGCACGGGCAAGACTTTGACATCAGCATAAAGAATTTCAGCAAAATAGAGGGGCATGCATCGCTTGACATCAAGGTTCGCGGCAAAAAAGTTGAAAGCGTAAAATTCGGCATCACTGAAAACAAGCGTTTTTTTGAAGAAGCGGTGCGCGGGCAAAGTTATGAGTCGGCTCCACAGCTTATGTCGCGCATCTGCGGGACATGCAGCATCGCGCACCTTTTGTGCTGCATTGAGGCGCTTGAAAAGGCGCTTTCAGTCACGCCAACAAAGCAGGCGCTTTTGCTTAAAAAGCTTGCAATGTACGGGCTGATTATCCGCGACCACGCACTTCACCTATACCTTTTCTGCCTGCCGGACGTTTTTGGCAAGGACTCGATTCTTGAGTTTGACGAGGGAAATGCGCTTGAGCACCAGTTGTTGCATGACGCTTTTGCCGTGAAAAAGGCGGGGAACAATTTGTCAGTCCTTGCCGCTGGAAAGGCAGTTCACGCGCCTTACCCTGTTGTTGGGGGCTTTTTGCAGGTGCCAGACAAAAATGGAATCAAAAAATCAGCCAAGGAACTTGCGGCAATCAGGAAAAAGGTTTTAAAACTCATTAAAATTTATTTTGACTGGCAAGAAAAGTTTGTGCGTGAAACACATTTTGTTGCGCTCACAACGGACGATTTTTCTTTTTTGAGCGGCCAAATCTGCAGTTCGCTTAACAAATGCATCCAGGAAGAAAACTATGCAGGCCACCTTGAAAAAGTCGTTATTCCTTACTCCACTGCTACAGGTTTCAAATTCGAAGGCGGAAATTATATGGTTGGGGCTCTTGCAAGGCTCAACCTTGGAAAGGAAAACCTGCACAAAAACACGAAAAGGGACGCAAAAAAATACTTGGAGCGCTTTCCGTCAAAGAACATTTTTGACAACAACCTCGCGCAGGCGATTGAAATACTGCACGCGATTGACCACTCAATCGAGATGCTTTCAAAGAACAAATTTTTGGACGAGGAGCCGCAGGAAATAAAGCCGCACGCGGGCACCGGCGTCGGGGTGATTGAGGCGCCGCGGGGGACGCTTTACTACAAGGTTGCCGTAAACGGGAAAGGAATAATTGAAAATGCAGCGGTGATTGTCCCGACACAGCAAAACCAGATAAACATAGAAAACGACATTAGAAAACTTGTGCAGGATTTGGTTGATGAAAACAAAGACAAGATTGTGCTCGAGATTGAAAAGCTTGTGCGCGCTTATGACCCGTGCATGAGCTGTGCAAGCCACTTCATCAAAGTAAACTGGATTTGATTTTTTTACACACCTGTTTTTCTGCATCCTTTTCCGGCAGGTGCGGCGGCACGCCGATTATTTTAAAGTTATTAATCATTCCTGCTTTTTGCATCAATTTCAGGTTAATTGACAGGTCAAAGTCGTGCAGTGAAATGGCTTTTGGCAAAACAAATTTTGAGGAATCCTCAATGATTTCCACTTTTTTCAGCCCGACAACAGTGTCGAGTATCAGGAGGTTTTTTTCTGCCGGAAAGTTTTCTGCCGGGTCAAATTCCTCGAAAGCGATTTGTGGAAATTTTTTTGCAAGCGCACCCATTATGCGCAACGGCAGCGAATCGATTTCCAAAAGCGGGTTTCCTGCGACAAAGATTTTCATAATAAACTATTTGACTGGCTCAATTTTTATTGCGCCAACAGGGCAGACCTTGGCGGCGTTCTTGTTTTTTTGGTAATCCTTTTCGTCGATTATCAGTTCAAATGTGCCGTTTTTGAGGTCTTTTGAGCCAACGAGGTCGACCTTGCCGTCTGACGAAGGTTTCCAGATTTTTTGGTTCACCCCGACGCATGAAAGCGCGCCAGTGCACTTGGCCTTGCTGAAAATGATTTTGTACTTGCCCATGCGTTAATACAAACGGTTTTTGGATATTTAAAGTTATTCTGCCAGTTTTTCCACCGCATTTTGCGCCTTAAAATAGTAGTATGACATCAGTTGCGTGGGCCCGAGCTTTGAGCACACGGTGCCTGAGTCAATGAAAATTCCTTTGCCAAGCTTTTGCAGCTGTTCGTGGAATGCAATCATTTCCAAAAGCGCGGTTTCTGTTTCCAAAAATTTGATTTTCTCAAAAACCGGCTTTCGCAAAAACACCGTTTCAAGCGACACGCCAAAAACCTCTTTTATTCCACTTGGGAGAAGCTCGCCAAACAACACCATGTCAAGGTTTGCTTTTTCGTTTAAACCCTGCCGCGTTTTTTTCATTGCGTTTGAATGGATTACCCCGTTGTAGTTTGAATAAAACGCCGGCGCAATGGCGTCTTTGCCTGAATCAAACAGCCTCTGCAAAACATCTGGCGGCGCAAAAATGTTTGGCTGGATGAAAAAAACCGCGTCAAAGCTTTCTTTTTTTGCCTCAAGCAATGTTTGATTGCGGAAACCTGTGACCTGTGCCATTAAATTTTTTTCGCGCAGAATGTGCCTGATTTCGATGAGGCCTTCAACAAGCGACTGGTCAAGCTTTCGCTGCTCAAACAAGTCAAACACAACTGTTTTTTTCGGCGAAGGCGACATGCAATTGATGCTTTCGGCAAACATCGGCCAGGCCTGCTGTATTTCCGAAAAATAAATTGATGCAGCCAAAACATTCATTTTGCTCATGAAAACCCCAGCTTGTCAATGAGTTCTTTTGAATGGAATTTTGCCAGATGAAGGCAGACCACTTTTGAATCCAAAAAAACCTCAAACCCGTTTTTTTGCGCGTCTTTGCAGAACCACACGTCGTCGTAGACACTGATTGCCGGGTCAAAGTGGAATTCTAACTTCTGCAAAACGGTTTTGTGGATTAGCAGGCACCCGACGCCGGTGACATGGACATTTATCAGCCGGGACGGCCACAGGTCGTCAAAAAGCATGCGCCGTGTCACAAAAAATTTTTTGTCCAACGGGTCAATGGTCACAAACATGTCGGGCTTTGGGTTGCCATCTTCTTTTTCGTGGGAAAAATTAAAGTAAACCCCGCTTGCGATTTCTTTTTTGTTTGCAAGAAGGGACTCCACGACGTTTGGCGGCGGAATTATGTCCTGTTCAAGCGATAGCCAGTAATCAAAGCCCTCGTCGATTGCTTTTTTTCGCAAAAAATTGTGGTCGCGGACCAGCATTTCGCGCACGCTGTTTGTGTGAGGGGTTTTCATATACGGAATTCCTGCGTCCGCAAAGGGCTTTGACAGGTCGCGCCCGTCCGGGCTGTTGTCAAGCACGAGCAGTTCCTTGTTCTTGTATGTGAGGCTTTTGAGGCCCTCAATGTACTGCGGGATAGAGTACTCTTTGAGCGACGTTACCGGCGAGCCGATTAATACCTTTGGAGAGCTCATTCTTACCGACATATTCTTTGTAAAAAAAAGGCTTTAAATCTGCACCTATAGCAAACTGCTTAATATTTTTGAACATTTTATGGCAGTTTGCTATATGCAAAGAGCAATGAAAAGTTCAATTATTTATGCTCTTTGCTGTAGGCAAAAATTTTGGAATATTAAGGAAAATGCCGGAATTATTTTTTTTTAAGGTATTTTTCTTTGATGAATTCCTCGATTTTGTCAAAGGCTAGGTTAAGTGTTTCTTCGTTTGGCAAAAAGACTATCCGAAAGTGGTGTGTGCCGGGCTTTTGGCCAAAGCCACCATCGCCGTAAACCACCAAAACGCCTTTTTCGCGCAGCAGGTCAAGCACAAAGTCTTTGTCAGACTTTATCGGCAATTCTATTTTCACGTACGCGTAAAACGCGCCGCGCGGTTTTACGAGCGAGAGGCCACTGATTTCGTTTGCGCGCTTGAATGTGACGTCGCGGCGCTTCTGCAGCTTTTCAACCAGTTCCTTTATGTGGTTCTGCGGCCCCTTTAGCGCTGCCTCGATTACAAACTGTGTGGGGTGCACGGTTGAAAGGCGCAGGCGCGAGAGCTTTTTTATTGCCTCAAAGTAATCGAAGAGAACATTTTGGGGGTCGTGCCTGTAAAGCCAGCCGCCGCGAAACCCCGGGCACAGGTAATTTTTCGAGATGCTTCCTGACACGAGCACTGGAACGTCTTTTGAAAGCGACGCCATCGAGTAGAATTTTTCATCGTCAAACACGAGCTTGTCGTATGTTTCGTCGGAAAAAACCATCAGGTCATGCGCGCCGGCGATGTCGATTATTTTTTTCAGCGTGTTTTTTGAATAACAGCCGCCGGTTGGGTTGTTTGGGTTGATTACTACGATTCCCTTTGTTTTTGGGCTGATTTTTTTTTCAAGGTCGTCAAGGTCTGGCTGCCACTCGTTTTCTTCGTCAAGGTAGTACTCGTTTGGGTCGGCTTCAAGGAAACTTATCTGGCCTGTGTAAAGGGAATAATTCGGGCAGGGAGTGAGGATGTTGTCTTGGGGGTTTAGCAGACAGCTTAATGCATTTGAAATCGATTCGCTTCCGCCTACAAACGTGACCACGTCCTCGATTGTCGTGCTGGCTGCACCGCTTTCTTTTGCATAATCGGCAACCGCCTGCCTTGCGCCTGTTGTCCCGATGGCGTTGCTGTAGCCTTCGCTGGCTTTTTTGTTTTTAAGAATTGCTTCCCAAAGGTGAGCTGGAGTGCGGTAATCGTAAACCATTGGATCGCCGATGTTAAGGTAAAGCACTTTTTTCCCGCTTTTTTCAACCTGTTCGGCTAGGGGGACAACGTCCCTTAAAGCGTGCCGCACGTGGTCCATTCGCTTTGCCGGAACCAGTTTTTTCATACGAATAATTGAAGGAAGCAAAAGGAATAAATAGGTAATTTTGAAATGCCGGCAGAAAAAAGCGGGTTAAAATTCCCTGTATTTGGGCGGGCAGTTTTCTTTCGCGCAAAGTGACAAAAATTTGGTGCAAAAATTCCGCTCGCTTGATTTTTTCAGGCACTTGCAGGCCTCCCACGAGGAACCAGAAACGCCGGGGTTTCCAACCGACTTGTTTGCCGCAAGTTCGTCGCGGATTGCGGTTACGGAAGTGCTTAATGATACGGCTGGCCGCAAGGAAACAGAACCGGTTTTTTGCACAAAATCGCTTGCGTCAATAAACCTGCCCTTTGGTTTTGGTTCCATAGGCAAAGAAGCGGCAACCGGGGCGGCTGCCTTTTGTTTTGATAGGGTTTTCACTGATACAACGAAACTTTGAAGGGGCATAAATAGTCTAATATTATAAACCCCTAAGTAATATAAAAACATTTTTGTCAAAAGCCCAAAAAAAGTTTTTTTGATTTGGGTGCATGTTTTTTAATACAAAAGTTCTTCAATATTCTTCTGATATGGACAGCGTTTCAAAGGAAATTAACCGGCTGTTAAACATTGTTTCGCGAAGCTTTGCCCTTTGCATCCCAAAGCTTCCAAAGGCAGTCCGAAGCGAAGTTGGAAACTTTTACCTCTTATGCCGCTATGCTGACTCAATTGAGGACTCGGACATTGCGCTTTCTGGCAAAAAAAAGTATTTTCGGCGCTTTTTGGCGTGCCTCAAAAAAGAGGACCGTTTTGCGGTGCTTGCCTTAAGCAAAGAGCTCTTGCCAAAAATCCGGGCCAAAAATGACCAGGAATTGTTCCGTTCCTTTGAAAAGGTTTTTTTGCAGTTTGACGGATTTGACAAAAAATCAAAAAAAATTGCGCTGCACTGGCTTGCGGAAATGGTGCGCGGAATGCAAAAGTACTCAAAAAAAGAAATCGAAAACTTCCTTGATTTGGACAATTACTGCTATTACGTTGCAGGCACTGTAGGCTTTTTTGTCACGGAAATCTGTGACCACAAGTTTGGGCTAAACAAGTTTGATTTGCTGATTTCAAAGGCGCGCGA
>CAYIER010000037.1:0-10505 GCA_964362395.1 uncultured archaeon | reverse complement strand
GCTGACAAAGGCGCGCAAACCCAAGATTTAAAACAATTTATGGACAATCTCGCAAAAAAATCCAAAAAAAAGCAACTTTTAAGTGGTGAAAAAAACCGCCAAAAAAACCAATTCTACATAAAACTGTAGATGGGCAGTTTTTTCGTTTTTTCAAAACAAAAAACATATTGCCAGCTCCCCTTTAAGGGAGACATGTATGGCGCATAACAAATTGGCAAAAGAACAATTGGCTTATAGCAAACTGTTTATGTTTTTGAATTTTTTATTGCAGTTTGTTATTATGCAAAAAGCCATAAAATGTTCAATTTCTTTGGCTTTTTGCCATATATTCACTTGCCAATTTGTTAAACCGGGGCCAGCCGGTTTTTTATAGTTTAAAGCAATTATCTTTGGGGAAATGCATGAAAACAGCGGTTATCGGGTTGTCCAACGGAAAATGGTTTGCCCACAGGCTGGCGGCGCACCTTGGGAAAAAAACCAGCCCTTACTCTTTTCGGAAATTTCCTGACGGCGAGCTTTACATAAAGTTTGATTCAAGCCTTCGCGGAAAAAAGGTGATTTTGGTGCAGAGCCTTTGCTGTGCAAAAAACAGCTCGCCAAATGACGCGATTTTGGAGCTTGTTTTTGCGGCGCGAACGGCGAAAAAACTGGGCGCAAAAAAAGTGGTTGCAGTTGTGCCATATCTTGCTTACATGCGCCAGGACAAGGCATTTAATTTCGGCGAATCTTTTTCTGCAAAAGAGATGGCGTGGCTTTTGTCGCAGTGTATTGACGCGCTTTTTTCTTTTGACCCGCACCTTCACCGCATCAGCTCGCTTTCAAAAATTTTTTCCGTGCCGGCAAAAAAACTTTCGGCTGACAAAAAAATCGCAGAGTTTGTTGCGCAAAGGTTTTCAAAGGAAAACACGGTTGTTGTCGGCCCGGATTTTGAGAGTTCGCAGTGGGCAAAAAAAATCGCTGACTCAATCGGCTTTTGGTCAAGCATCCTGCAAAAGCGCCGTTTTGGCGACCGCAAGGTGGAAGTTAAGGTTGTAAAAGAGCTTGAATGGGAAAACAAAAATATTGTCATAATTGACGACATCATCAGCACAGGGAACACAATTGTCCAGGCAATTTTGGAGCTGAAGAAAAGAAAGCCGCGCGCGGTTTACTGCATCTGTGTCCACCCGATCCTTGCGGAGGGCGCGCTTTCAAAAATACTCAAAGCAGGCGCAAAAGAAGTGATTTCCTGCAATTCGATTGAATCAAAAACAAACCGTATTGATTTGAGCGGGGAAGTGGCAAAATTTCTGATGTGAACCGCCAGCTGAGGTTGTCGCCAAATTAGGGTGATTTTGATTATTAGGGCTTGTTTGAGTGTTTGTAGGTTGTGGCTGAAGGCGTAGAGGTTGGTGTCGTTGAGGCGGGTTGTCTCAAGGCGACATCTGGTTTTATTATCGTGTTTAGTTGTGGTGCCGCCAAATATGCATTCGATGCGACCGCGGATTTGTTTGTACAGGTTGCCCTTGAATGGGTAGCGTTCGTTTTCTTTTTTTGAGAGTTCCCCTTTTGGTTTGATTTGCGGAGTGAAACCACGTTGCCTGATTTTTTTGCGGTTGAGTTTGCCACTATACCCTTTGTCGCCAAAAAAATCACCACTGCCCGACACGTCTGGCAACATGCGGCGCATACCGGTTCCATCCTGCACGTTGTTGCCTGTTGCAAGACTAGTCATGATGACGAGAAGTCCAAGTTCCAGCCAATAACAGATGATGATATGCAACTTTAGGAAGTACATGTATTCTTTGCCTTTTTTGGAAACAGTTTTCCTGTCAGTCGTGATTCCAGTAGAATCCGTTATATACACGATTTTGGCGTGTTTTACGAGCAGTGCCTTTATCCTGCCAGCAATGAGTTGCACAGCTTTGATAAAATATATTGTCGGAATGCGTTGCAGTGTTTTGCCAACCCAAGAATGGTCAATGAAAAAACCAAGAAGTGTTTTTGAGGCACGTTCAACATCCCTGTATGCAAAGCCTTTGTGGCGGCGAAATGCATGCATGGCAGCGATTTCCCAAGGCCCTGTTTTTGCTTTTCTACCAAGAATATTTTTTGGATAGGGATTGCCGAGTTCTTTGCACACATCTTTGCAGATTTCATACTCTGCTTTATCGTTGCTAGTTGCAGAATGGTACCGCTTCCAGTAACCTTTAACCCGCTTGTGCTTCTTTTTTTTGCCAGCGATAGGTTTAACTTCCAAAACGCGATAACTTTTTTGTCTCATAGGTGGGTGAGCCTCCTTTACGGTTCCCCCACCAGTCACTTAAAAACATGACAAAACAAGCACATCCAAGAATAAAAAACTTAAGAAACAGGAATTAAGCGACAACCTCACCGCCAGCTTAAGGTTTATATACATTTATATCCACTACTATGAAGGGTTGCATTGAAGCAAGCCAAATCTGCTAATTCTGGAAAATTTTCACTGAAAAGCGTTGTTTCGATTTCTGATTTTTCCCGCCCTGACATTGAAGCCGTCCTTTTGATGGCAAAAAAAATGGAGGGCACCAGCAGGGCAAAAAAATGCAAATTGCTGGACACACTCAATGTTGCAACCCTGTTTTTTGAGCCAAGCACGCGGACAAGGCTTTCGTTTGAAACCGCAGCGCAAAACCTTGGCGCCAACCTGATTTCTGTTGCAGACGGCGGCACTACGTCGCAAAAAAAGGGGGAGGCAGTCAGCGACGCGATAAGGGTTGTTGCGGGCTACTCTGACATAATAATCATGAGGCACTTCATTGAGGGGGCTGCCAGGCGCGCGGCAGAGGTCTGCGACAAGCCGATAATTAATGCGGGGGACGGCAGCAACCAGCACCCGACGCAGACGCTTTTGGACCTTTACACCATTGAAAAAGAATTCGGGAAAATCGATGGCATAAAAATAGGGCTGCTGGGCGACCTAAAGTATGGGCGGACAGTGCACTCGCTTGCGCATGCGCTATCGCATTTCCAGAACGTGAAGATTTACTGCATTGCGCCAAAGGCATTGAAGATGCCAAAGCACATCATTGACGAACTCCGCGGACATGTTTGGGTGCATGAAACAGAGGAATTGGATGAGCACCTTGCGGAGCTTGACGTGCTTTATGCGACAAGAATCCAAAAAGAGAGGTTCCCTGACCCGCTGGAATATGAGCGGCTCAAAAACACTTATATCCTTGACAGGTCAATCCTTGAAAAAACCAAGCCAATTTTTCGCATAATGCACCCGTTGCCACGCGTGAACGAGATTTCGCAGGACCTCGACGAAACAAGCGCGGCGCTTTACTTTCGGCAGGCGGCAAACGGTGTGCCGGTGCGGGAAGCATTGCTTTTCCTTTTGTCAAAGCAGGTAAAAAAATGAAAGAGGAAACTGGGCAGAAAAAAATTTATGTCAAGCCGATTGTTGAGGGCACAGCAATTGACCACCTTTACCCTGGCACCGCGGTGCAGATTTTGCAGATTCTTTCGATTTCAAATTTTCAGGTCACTGCGGCGATGAATGTTGAAAGCAAAAAAATGGGGAAAAAGGACATAGTGTTCATTGCGGGAAAAAAGCTTTCAGAGCACGAGATAAACAAGATTGCGCTTGTTGGCCGCGGGGCAACAGTTAACCTGATTCACAATTCCAAAATAATAAGGAAGGAAAAAATCAGCGTGCCAAAAACCGCGGAAAAGATCATTAAGTGCATCAACCCCTTGTGCATAACAAACAAGGAAGAAGTGCCGACAAGGTTTGCGGTACAGAACAACCCGCTTGCTGCCCTGTGCTTTTATTGCGAGACAAAAATGGATGAAAAGGAAATAGCAGCGTCCGTGCAGTAAAAAACGTTTGCGTCCGTTTGCATCGCAGACATGCCCCGTCTTTGACGGGGCGATAATATAAATCAATGGAAAAATGTGGTGTGATGCTTTCTGTAGATTTTTGTGGAATAAAGATGAGGAACCCGACAAGGCTTGCGTCAGGCATCCTTGGGGTCACTGCTTCTTCCCTGCTGCGCGTTGCAAAAAGCGGGGCCGGCGCTGTGACAATGAAGAGTGTTGGCCCGCGGGAGCGCTTTGGGCACAACAACCCGACTGTTGTTGACATTGATTGCGGGATGCTTAATGCAGTGGGCCTTCCGACGCCCGGCTACAAAAACATGGAAGACGAAATGGCAGAACTGCTGGAACTCAAAAAAATCGGGGTGCCGTTGATTGCTTCGCTGTATGGGGCAAAAATCGGGGAATTTGCCGAAGTTGCAGCGTGGCTTGCGGAACACAGGCCTGACGCGATTGAGCTTGACATGTCGTGCCCGAACACCGAGTGGGGCGGGGCAATGTTTTCGCACTCGGTTGATGTTGCAGAAAAACTCGTCTCATCAGTAAAGGAAGTCACAGGAAAAATTCCGGTGATTGCAAAGCTTTCGCCAAACACGCACCTTATAACCGAGGTCGGTGTTGCCTGCGAGAAAGCTGGGGCAGATGCCCTTTGTGCGGTGAACACCGTGTCTGCAATGAGCATCAACATTGACGCAAGAAAGCCAGTGCTGAATTTCAGGAAAGGCGGGTTGAGCGGGCCAGCGTTAAAGCCGATTGCAGTCCGCTGCGTCTATGATTTGTTTGAAAAAGTAAATATCCCAATCATCGGTGAGGGCGGGTGTTCAAGCGGCCGCGACGCGATTGAATTCATCCAGGCAGGGGCGGCAATTGTCGGGATTGGGACCGCTGTCCGGTACCGGGGGCTGCAAGTGTTTGCCGAAGTCTGCAGTGAAATGGGGCAGTGGATGAAGCAGAATGGTTTTTTGGGCGTGAAAGAAATGGTGGGGATAGCGCATGGGTGAAACGGCATTGCAGGCAGGCGCACAGATGCGCATGCATGAAATCAAAAAGGCAGTGCAGGAAAACGATTCAAACAAGACTTTTTATTTAAGTGGATTCATTGGCTGTGAGCCGGGCCAGTTTGTGATGGTGTGGATTCCGGGAGTTGACGAGAAGCCGTTTTCCCTGATGAATGTGGGGAAAAAAAGCGCGATTAACCTTGAAGTCAAGGGAAAGTGGGGCAAAAAATTTTTTGGCCTAAAAGCGGGGGACAAAATAGGCATCCGCGGGCCGTTTGGGAAGCCGTTTGATTTGCGGAAAGTCAGGAAGGCCTGCATTGTCGGCGGCGGAGTGGGAGTTGTGCCGCTTGTGCCGCTTGCGGAGCGGCTGAAGAAGGCAAAAATTAAAACGGTTTTTGTCCTAGGCGCAAAGGCTAAATCAAAAATTCTTTTTAAAAACCGGCTCAAAAAAATTGTTTCAAAACTGGTGATTGCAACCGATGACGGCTCAGAAGGGGAATTGGGATTTGTGACCAAGCCACTTGCACGGCTTTTGTCAAAAGAAAAATTTGACTGCGTTTTCACCTGCGGGCCGGAACTGATGATGTTTAATGTGTTTGAGCTGTGCAGGCAGCGGGGCGTAAACGTGCAGGCAAGCCTTGAGAGGTTCATGAAATGCGGGGTCGGCATCTGCGGTGCATGCATGGTAAACGACCAAATAGTGTGCGTTGACGGGACAGTGTTTGGCTCAAAGCAGCTTGCAAAAATGAGCGAGTTTGGAAAAACTGCGTACCTTAAATCAGGCAGGCGCTGCGGGCTTTCGGAATTTTACAGGTGGCGGTCGCCTTGAATTCCTTTGTGCTTGAAAACTGCAGCATAGCCAAAGCAGGCGGGCTTGTTGTTGAAAATGTGCTGATTGAAAATGGAGTGATTAAAGAAATTACTTCAAAAAAAATCCCTTCAAAAAAAACAATTGACTGCCATGAAAGTTTTCTTTTGCCAGGGGCAATCGACTGCCATGTCCATTTCCGCTCCCCGGGATTTGAGGAAAAAGAGGGCTGGATAAGCGGCAGCATGGCGGCGGCCTCTGGCGGAGTCACGACCGTGCTTGACATGCCAAACACAAATCCGCCCACGATTTCAGCCGATGCACTGGAATTGAAAAGGCAGATTGCACAAAAATCAGCTCTTGTGAATTTTGGCTTCCATTTCGGCGCAACGGAAAGCAACCTTCGCGAAATCGGGCAGGCTTTGCGCATTGCGTCAATAAAAATTTTCATTGGAAAAAGCACCGGCGGCCTGTTCCTTGGCGAGCGGGAAAAGATAAGGAAAGTTTTTGGCATGGCAAAAAAAAAGAATTTTGCTGTATGCGTGCACGCCGAGGACCAGAAAATAATCGAAAAAAACGAGCGGCGGTACAGGGATTCGACCGACCTGATGAATCACTCAAAAATCAGGACGGCACTGGCTGAGTCAGAGGCAATTGAAATGGTGCTTGGCATCCAAAAGACCGAGGGAAACAGGCTGCACATCTGCCATGTTTCCTCAAAAGAAGGGGTGAAGCTGCTGCGGGAGGCAAAAGAGTCGCAGCCTGGCGTCACTTGCGAAGCCACACCGCACCATTTGCTACTCACAGAAAATGACCTCCGCCGCCTCCACAATTTTGGCAAGGTGAACCCCGCAATCAAAAGCGAACGGGACCGCGCAGCGCTTTGGAGCGGAATACGTGACGGCACAATTGACTGCGTTGCATCAGACCACGCACCCCACCTTGTTTCGGAAAAACACCAGGAATACTGGAGTGCGCCGGCCGGCATGCCTGGCGTTGAAACGCTTTTGCCAATAATGGTTGACGCAGCGGCATCAAAAAAAATTTCTTTTGAAAAATTGATCAGCCTGACCAGCCGCAGCCCTGCAAAAATTTTTGGCATAAAAAACAAGGGCGAACTGAAAAACGGTTTCGATGCAGACATTGCATTGTTTGGCCTTGAAAAAACACGAACGGTTTCAAACAAAAAACTTTTCACAAAATGCGGCTGGAGCGCGTTTGACTCATTAAAGTTAAAAGGCACCCTGGAAAAAACAATTATCGGGGGTGAAATTGTTTTTGGCGGCAGAATTTTTAACAAAACATTTCGCGGCAAGGAGGTTTTTTAGTGGACAAAGAAAAATCACTCTGCCTGTGGCTGTTTGAAATCGGCGCAGTAAAATTCGGCGAATTCACATTAAAGAGCGGCCTTAAAAGCCCGATTTACATTGACCTTCGCCTGCTTGTCTCTTACCCAAAATTGCTGAAAAAAGTCGCAGGGCTGATGCTTGAAAAAACAAAAAAACTCAAATTCGACCGCATTGCCGGAATCCCCTATGCCGCAATTCCGATTGCTACCGCAATGAGCATTGAAAGCGGAAAACCCATGATTTTTCCAAGAAAAGAGGCAAAGGATTACGGCACAAAAAAAATAATTGAAGGGGTTTTTTTGCAGGGAGAAACTGCCTTGGTTGTAGATGACCTGATTACAACCGGCGAAAGCAAAATGGAGGCAATAAAGCCGCTGCTTGAGGCAGGGCTCCAAGTAAAGGACATTTGTGTGCTGATTGACCGCGAACAGGGCGGAAAAAGCGCCCTGAAAGCGCAAGGGTACGGGCTTCACCCGGTTCTTTTGGCAACAAAACTTATAAATATACTAAAAGACAATAAGAGAATAACGGAAAGGCAGTTTGAGGAAACTCTTGCCTACATTGAGGGGGGAAAAAAATGGAAAAAACCGCTTTGATTTTGATTGCGTTTCTTGGCATGGCCCTGCTTTTTGGCTGTGCGCAACAACAGCAATCCAATGGCACAGGCAAGTATGACGAAGCAAGCAGCCCTTATGTTTCAAAAATCGAGCCCCCAAAAATCCGACTTGACGGATTTGAGTTTGAATTCACTTCAGTCGGAAAAGCCTCAACGCTCACGCTCCTGTTTCAAAAAGACAACCTCACCAAAATAACAAAAATGCCAGACAACGTCCAGGAACTTGACTCGCAGCCTATTTCACAGCAGCAATTGGCGGATCTCGCACAAACAGTTTCGGACAACAAATTTTTCACACTCCCACAGGACGAATACGGGGAGTTTGACAGCACTGACGGCCCGGCACTGGTTCTCTTGGGAAAAATGAACGGCCAGAAAAAGCTAGTTTCATGCCAGAAAGACTGCCCACCGGAAGTGGATAACATCACCCAAAAAGTCCAGCAGTTCATTGAGCCACAGTAAGCGTTGATTTTAAGATGCAGGAAATAATCAGGCAGAGCAAAAGCATTATTCCCGCATGCGACGTCAAAACGTTCACCGAACTGGAAGAAATAATCGAATCGACTTTTGACCTAAAGGCGGTTGGCGCATACAAAATTGGCTTCTCGCTTGCGCTCCGCTATGGTCTAAGCAAGGTGACGGCAACAATCCGCCAGTACACGGGCAAGCCAATCATTTATGACCACCAGAAAGCCGCGACAGACATCCCCGACACTGGCACCGCATTTGCCCAGGTGTGCAGGCAAAACGGCGTTGACGCGGTGATTCTTTTCCCGCTCGCTGGCCCAAAAACACAGCGCGCATGGATTGAGGCAATGCAAAAAGAGGGGCTTGGAGTCATTGTGGGCGCTGAAATGACGCACGAAAACTTTCTGGCTTCAGAAAAAGGATACATTGACGACTCTGCGCCACAAAAAATTTTTGGCCTGTCAGTGCAGCTTGGCGTGACCAATTTCGTGGTTCCCGGAAACAAGCCCCAAAAAATTGCGGAGTACCGGAAGTTTTTTGAAAGCAAAAAAATCAGGCCAGTCCTTTACTCGCCGGGCTTCATTGCACAGGGCGGAAAACTCACTGATGCGGCAAGCGCAGCAGGCCCAAATTACCACGCGATAATCGGGCGCGCAATCACTGGAGCAAAGGACAAACGAAAAGCAGTGCAGGAACTGGCAAAGGAATTGCTGGCGGAATGAAGTTTAAAACAGGTTATAGCAAAGAGCATAAATAATTGGGCATTAAATTGTTCTTTGCATATAACAAACTGCAGTAAAAATGTTCAAAAACAAATGCAGTTTGCCATAAACAATAATCCCAAATCCCCCAAAAAACTGTTGGTTTTTATGAAAAAGTACATTGTGAAAATGCAGGCAAGGGTTTTTGATGTTGAGGCAAAAAAAATGGTCTGCATCCTAAACGAAGCGGACGCAAAAGAGCTTGGAGTATTTGCACTTGACCGAATCCATGTCTCAAACCCGAAAACAAAAAACTTTATCCACTCGGTTGTGGACTTGACGGATTCATTTGTGAAAAAAAGGCAAATCGGAATGTTCAAAGACATCGCACAGCTTTTGAACATCAAAAACGGGTCAGAGGCCCTTGTGAGCGCGGAATCACAGCCAAAAAGCATCTCATACATACGCGACAAGCTTGACGGAAAAACACTTTCAAAGGAACAATTGATGGAAATAGTCAGCGACATGAAGTCAAACAAGCTAAGCGACGTTGAAGCAACCGCCTTTGTCACCGCGGTTTACATCAACGGTTTTGACCTCTCTGAAACAATTGCCATGACAAAAGCCCTTGTAAAAGGGGGAAAAAAAATCTCGTTTAACGGCTCAAAAAAAGTCGTTGACAAGCACAGCATTGGCGGCACAAACGGCAGGACAACGCTAATCGTTGTGCCAATCATTGCTGCAAACGGGTTATTCATCCCAAAAACAAGCAGCAGGACAATCACTTCCGCCGCCGGGACAGCGGACGCAATGGAAACGCTTGCGCCCGTGAACCTTTCAATTGAAAAAATCAAAAGCATAACCGAAAAAATCGGGGGGGTAATTGTGTGGGGCGGCGCGGTTGACCTGGCACCAGTTGACGACAAAATAATAAAGATAGAGCACCCGCTCTCGCTTGACCCGCAGGGCCAGGTGATTGCGTCAGTGATGGCAAAAAAGTCCTCGGCTGGGGCAAAGTTTTTGGCCATTGACCTGCCGATTGGCTTTGAGGCAAAAATAAAGGACAAAAAGCATGGAAAAGAAATTTCCAAAAAATTCATTGCGGTTGGAGAAGAGCTTGGAATAAAGGTCAAGACAATGCTTTCTGACGGCGAAACGCCAAGCGGAAAGGCATTTGGCCCGGCACTTGAGGCAAAATATGCGCTGGAAACCCTTGAAGGAAAAATTTTTGACAACCTCGCGGAAAAAAGCCTGCAGATTGCCGGCGCACTGCTGGAACTATCCGGCAAAGAAGCGTTAGGGCACGGCGTTGCTGCGGCAAAAAAAACGCTTGAAAGCGGGGCGGCGCTTCACAAAATGAAGGAAATAATCAGGGCACAGGGCGGAAAAGTTTTTTCATCAGAACAATTGAAGCCAGCCGAGTTCAAAAAAACTGTTTTTTCAAAAAAAAGCGGCAAAATCAAAAAAATCCACATAAAAAAATGCATTGAAATTGCGCGGCTTGCCGGCGCTCCGGCAGACAAAAAAGCAGGAGTGCTGTTAAGCAAAAACACCGGCGAATTTGCGGAAAAAAACCGGCCACTGTTTGAAATCTTTGCCGAAAACAGGGAAAAACTCGCGCTTGCGCTAAGCTATGCGAGGAAAAACAACCCGGTGGAAATTGAATAACACTATAGCAAACTGCTTATATTTTTGAACATTTTATGGCAGTTTGCTATATGCAAA
>CAYIER010000036.1:0-10936 GCA_964362395.1 uncultured archaeon | reverse complement strand
AACAAATTGGCAGTTGAATAATCATTATATTTTCTTTGCCAATTTGTTACACCGCATACGTGTCCCGCCTGAAGGCGGGGCGATAATATTTTGCGCCAGTTTATGCCCTTTCTGGCATAGCACTACGTACGTGTCCCATCTGCGAGGTAGGACGATAATACGATTTTTAATCCAATTAACAAATCTGTATGCGTAAATAATAAAAAGGAATAATGGCCAAATCAAGCAAAAAAGGGGAAATATTGGTTTAAGTGCAACTATAGGCAACTGCCGCATATGTTACAGCCGCAATTCCACTTGAAACACCTACTTTTATTCTATATTCATAAATGTTACTGGTTAATGTGCCTGTCAATATTTTGCATTGTTCGTATGATGTTTCAGTCAATGTAGTAATTCCTAGTACACTGATTTGATGATAGGACCCATCTCCATTACCACAAGCCGTAAATTTTACATTACAAGAAGTCCCTGGAAGTGAAATTGGAAATGTTAAAGAAGTTCCTGGAGAAATAGTGCTTTCGTATTTAATCTCATCACTAAGCACAATGGTCCCAGTTATTGTTCCGGCAGCTTTCGAGAAAACGTTTCCAATTTGGGTGATAAAAAAACCAGTGCTTATTAATATCAGTGAAAATATTATTGCCCCGTAAAGCAGTTTTTTTTCTTGCATTTGCTTTATTATTAGTGCTTTTGGGGTTATAAATTTTACCTAGAGCTTTTTGCAATCCTTTCCATTTCGTCGCGCCGCTTGATTGAAAAGGATGCGTTGTCTTCTTTTGCCGCAAGGACTATTTCTTTTGCAAGTGCTTCTTCTGCCTTTACCCTGTTGTTGAATGACCCAGAAAATGCTGCCAAAGCAATGTTTTTGAGCGCTTCGTCCACGCTTTTTCTTGGGGAAACATCAACCGAGACAGTGTATGTGACCCCTCCCCTTTTGATTCTTGTCGTGTCTTCGCGTGGACCAGCGTTTTCAATTGCCTTTATGAGCACCTGAATCGGGTTCTGCTTTGTTTGTGCAAAAACAATGTCAAATGCGTCTTCAACTATCTGTGTTGCCTGGATTTTTTTTCCGCATCCGTTTCGTCCGCGGATAAATTTTCCTGAAAGTTTTCTTTTTCCCTGGCCAGAGCGCATGATCTTGTTTATGAGCCTTTCAATGATGCCGATTTTTGTCTTGTCGGCAGTGTGGCGGCCAAAAGTGTGCGGCGTTTTTTTTGTTTCAAGTGTAACCATGTTGGCAAGGCTGTTGCCTTCCATTTTGATTTCAGCTGGGTCAAATTTTCCGAAAACAAGCATTTTATTCATCTTTTCACTTTCTCTTTTCTTCCGCTTCTAAGCATTTCAAGCGCCTGGTTGTTCACGTGCGTTACGCGGAACTTCACGCCCCAAAGGTCTCCCTTCGGGCCGCCCTGTGCCCCGCCTATCCCTTCAACGATGACTTCGTCGTGCTCGTCAATGTACTTTATTGCCCCATCGCGTGGTGCAAGTGCGGTCAACTGCCGCCTGTTCTTAATCAACTGCACACGAACGCATTTTCTGATTCCGGAATTTGGCTGCTTTGCCTCGACTCCGCGTTTTTCGATGACTATCCCTTTGCCTTGTGGTGCGCCTTCAAGCAGGTTATATTTTTTCTTGGTTTTAAGCATTCTTTTCTTGTACTTTTCCTTTTTCCACTGCCACTTTTTCCTCTTCTTTTGAAGGGAAGCCGCTGCAAATTCTCCTTTACCCATAAAATTCAACCGTCAGTTACATTTCCTAATAGGATTGCCTTATATTTTTATAGCCTTTTCTTTGGCTTTTGTGTTTCCTCTAGTGCCTTTAACACGCTGCTTTTTCCCGCTTCCTTCACGACCAAGAAAGCTATATTAAACGGTTTTCCGCAGACCTGCCCAAGTTCTAGCGCGCTTCCGGAAAACTCCAGTACCGGTGTATGTGAAATTTTTGCCTTTGCCAAAAGCCTTTCCTTTACGGAAACAGGTGCATTTTTTGTCGCCACAAGAAGCTTTGCGTCACCGGTAATAATGCCTGTTTCGCTTTCCTTTGTCCCAAAAAGGACTTCTCCTGTATCGACTGCCCTTCGGATTTCCCTGTTTGCATCAAACACCATAACCATGCCCCCTCTTTACTTGCTTGTGCCACCACTTTTCATCACAAGGTTTACCATCCCTGTACCGACTTTTATCGGCTGGCCGACAATGATGTTTTCAACGACTCCCTGCAGTTCTTCGCGCTCGCCCTTGAATGCCGCGTCAAGCAGGTGCTTTACCGTTTCTTCAAACGCTGCCCTTGCAAACGGGGACGACTTGCCGCGGGAAATCCCTGTCCGGACAATCCCCTTTATGTCGCCATCGTGCGTCATGAGGTCTGCAAGCAGCATTATGTGCCGCACGTCAACAGCAATCCCGTTTTCCTTGAGCACTTTCACGAGCTCGTTTATAATCGCCATTCGGCCTGCCTCTATTCCAAGGACCTTGCTGATTTCCTTTATGTCGTTTGTTGTTGTCCTTGCAAGGTCAACTTCCGGCAGCTTGATCAGCGCCTTGAGGTTTGAGCCGCTTGTCTTAATCACAAATTCTTTTCCTTCTTTGATGACAATTGTTTTTTCTATCCCTTTTATCCCCTGTGCCCTTGTGTTAAGCAGCTTGTTAATGTTTCGCCTGATTTTTAAAAGCGGTTCGTCCTTGAACACAAATTCCAGCTCGTTTTCTTTCCTTTTAGGCTTTGCCTTCAATTGTTTTTCAATTTTGTCTGCAAGGTCGTCAAGCGTGATGTTCCTTTCCTTTGCCTTGTCTTTTGCCATCTGGATTGTGACACGGTTTTTTGAAAGGTCCTCGTGCACTTCCACGACGTCAAGCACACGCACATCAATCAGTGTTTTTGCAAAAGCATCCGCCTTGCCAAAGTCTTCTTTCATTTTTTCATCCATCAAATAAATCGTCATTGTCGGGTAGCGCGCCTTGCTTCGCCCGTCAACTATTTCTTCAACGCGCTGTATTCCGCTCCCGACACTTACTTCGGCGGCACCAGCATAGTGCTTTGTCCGCAAAGTCAACTGCGTTCCAGGCTCCCCCAAGGACTGCGCTGCAATTATTCCCACAGCTTCCCCAGCTTCAACTTTGTTCAGCAAAAACAGGCCCTTTAAATGCTCAAACATTTTTTCCAAATTCTTTTTTTGCACGCCGTGCTCTTCAATCAGTGCGCGGAACTGCCCTTCAATTGCCTTTGGCATTTCTTCTTTTTCAAAAACCTCTCCTGAAACAAAAACCTTTTCCACTATTTGTTTTGCCAACACGGTTTTTTTTGCCTTTGGCTCCTTTTTTGCCTTAGGCGCTTTCACCGCTTTTTTTTCGGTTTTTTTCCCGTGGGCTTTTTTTGCTTTTTCATTCTCTTTTGCCATAATAAACCATCACTCTTTTTGCGCGTGGGCGAGCGCTTTTTTTATCTGGAACCCTGTGTTTAGAGGGGTGCCCCGCACAGATTTTTCCGTGAACACGCCGTCTTCGCCATAGGTAATTTGGATTACTTCGCTGCTTGCAGTCCGCACAGTGCCGTCGTTTTGCACGACAATGTCTTTCAGCGCGTTTGCAAGCCGCCTATACAGGTAACCGCTGACCTTTGTGGAAACACCGGTGTCAACTTCTCCCTGCCTTCCGCCCATTGCGTGGTAAAAGTATTCAAATGCATTCATTCCGTTCATGAAATTGTGCACAATGAAACCGCCCGCGTCCATTCCGACATCGCTCTTTTTGTTCAATGCAATCAGGCGATCCTTAAACCCTCTTTTTGGCCTACCCTCCCTGACGCTTGCCTGCCCCCATATCCCTGAAATGTTTGTCAGGTTCACTGACGAACCCCTTGAACCGCTTAAAATCATTGTAATCGTGTTGAATTTTGGCGCAGGCCCAAACATTTCAGTCACACGCTCTTCCATTATCTGCTTTTCGACTTTTTCCTTTAATCGTGCGGCAAGGCGCATCATGTTTATTTCAAAGCTTTCCTCAAGAGTCCTTCCAGGGACATGTTCAAGCGTCCCCTTCCTGAACTCTTTTACCAGCTCCGCTGACGACTCGATTTCTTCCGAAACAGCTTTTTCAATGACCCTCTTTACTCCGCTTGTAGTCTTGTACTCGTCAAGCGACACGGTCATCCCAAACGTGCTGACAATTTCAGCGGTCAGCCTGCTTAACTTGTCATAAAAATTTGTAAGAACTGGCCTTGGGTACTCTCTTGCAAGGATGTCCACCAATCGCGCTTTTCCTTCGCCAAGGCTCTCGCCGTCAATGATTCCGCTTAAAAGCTGGCCGTTTTTGATTTTGACCATCAGGTGGTCTTCAATTGTGTCAAGCACTTCCTTGTCCTTGATGTTTAGCCCGTGAACTATCTTGCTTGTCTTTGTCTTGTATTCAAGGTTCAGGTCAGTCGGCAGCAATTGTGAAAAAATCAGCCTGCCGGAATATTCTTTTCCCTTGTCTGGCTTTGGCAATTCAGTAATGCCGATAATGTGGAAGAGGTGCATTGCGTCTTCCCTTGAAAACTGTGTCTTGTTAAAAGTAAGGATGAATGTTCCGCTGACCCCGTCCTCGTCCAAAGTAATCACTGGCGCACCATAGCGTGGGGAAATAACCTGGTTTTCAACATACATTAATTCTTTTGCTTCCGCAATCCCTTCCTGTGTCTGCGGGACATGCATGTTCATTTCATCCCCATCAAAGTCGGCATTATATGGTTTGCATACAATCGGGTTTAACCGGAACGTTTTTCCCGGCAAAATTTTTGCGCGATGGCATAGCATTGAAAGCCTGTGCAGTGAAGGCTGCCGGTTAAACAAAACATAGTCTCCGTCCTGCAATTGCCGCTCAACGCGCGCACCAATTTCTATTTCAGCAAGCACCTCTTCCTTGTTCTCACCAGTCAGTTTCTTCCTTGAACCGTTTGGCCTAATCAAATAAGTCGCCTTGTTTTCCTTCACAAGGTCTTTCATCTGCTCAATGTTTGTTTCAGTGACCGGTTCCGGCACGGTCATTTCCTGCGCGACAACCTGTGGAACCCCAAGCTCGTTGATTGAAATCTGCGAGTCAGGGGTAATGATTGACCTTGCGGCAAAATTCACCCTCTTTCCTGTAAGGTTGTACCGGAATCTTCCTTTTTTTCCCTGCAACCGCTGCACGATTGTGCGCAGTGCCCTGCCGCTCCTGTGCTTTGCCGGTGGAACGCCTGCAGTGTTGTTGTTAAAATAAGTGGTAACGTGGTACTGCAGCAGGTCCCACAAGTCTTCAATGATCAGCTGCGGCGCACCTGCCTCAATGTTGTCCTTTAAGCGGATATTGATCCTGATGATGTCGACAAGCTTGTGCGTGAGGTCATCTTCGCTCTTTATCCCGGTTTCAAGCGTAATTGACGGCCTGATTGTAATCGGCGGAACCTGCAGGGTTGTCAAGACAAACCATTCAGGCTTAAGCTTCTGGGAATTGTAGCCAAACATTGCAAGCTCATTTTCGGGAATTTTTTCAATCCACTCGCGTATCTCTGTCGGGTAAATCCTTTCCTTGTTGTAAAAAAAGTTTGTCGGCTTGTCAAGCAAAACCTCGCCCACGCTTTCCTTGCAGTGCGGGCATTTTTTGACTTTCTTTGCGCGGATCACGATTTTCTTTGACAGCGAATCGTCATCCCTGCCAACAGCCTGTGCCTTTAACGCCAAGAGCTTTTCTTCCAGAAGCTTTACGCGCCCGCAAGACTTGCATGTCGCGTGCATTAATACTTCAAGCCTTTTTGAAAACTCCGGGTGCGTCACAGGCCTGATTAGTTCAAGGTTTCCAAAGTGACCCGGACACTGCTTCATTTTTTGCCCGCAGGTTTTGCACCGAAGTCCCGGATTAATCACCCCCAAATGAGGGTCCATCAGGCCGGACTCCATCGGGAACCCGTCCTTGTCATAAGTTTCAGGGCTCTTTATCTCAAGAGTGCTCATTTTTCTGATTTGTTCCGGGCTTAAGACAAAAAAGTCAACTGAATGGATTTTTTTCGCTAACATTACGCTTTGTCACCTATGTTCAGTTTTGGGTAGATTCCAAGGGCCTTGAGTTCTTCAAGCAAAAGCTTGAAACCATAACTCATCTCAACCGGGTAAACCCTTGTCCCGTCACACATCAGGCAATATTTTTTCTTCCTGATCTGGTCGTTTACCGCAATCACTCCGCACTTTTCACAAACCAGTTCAACAACCTTGTCAGAGTCCTCAATGAACTTTTCCTGTAAAAGCATTGCAGCGCCGTGGCCAACCAGTGTTTCGCCCTCCATTTCCCCAAACCGCAGCCCGCCCTCTTTTTCCTTTCCCTCAGTTGGCTGCCTTGTAAGAATCTGCACTGGCCCGCGGCTTCGCGCCTGAATCTTGTGCGAAACCATGTGGAACAATCTCCTGTACGAAACAACCCCGATAAAAATTTCGCCCTTGATTCTTTTGCCTGTCCGCCCGTCGTAAAAAACTTCCTTGCAGTCCCTTCTAAAGCCAGCGTCTTCAAGCATTTTTTCAAGCTCTTCCATTGGCATTCCGCTAAACGGCGTGCCATCAACCTCTTTGCCATAAATTGACGCAACCTTTCCGCCAAGCATTTCAAGCAAGTGCCCGATTGTCATCCTTGAAGGAACCGAGTGCGGGTTCAAAATCAGGTCAGGCTTTATCCCGTCCTGCGTGAAAGGCATGTCCTCTTCCGGGACAATTGCGCCAATGACTCCCTTTTGGCCATGCATTGAACTGAACTTGTCGCCAAGCTCCGGCACCATGTTGCTTCGCAATTTCACTTTCACAAGCTTGTTTCCAGACTCGGATTCAGTCAGCATTACCTTGTCGACAAACCCAATTTTTCCCTTGCGGACAGTAACAGATGCCTCACGGCGCTTTTCCTTTGCGACCCCAAACTCGGTCACTTCTTCCAAAAACCTGGGCGGGGAAGTCCGCCCTATAATTACGTCCTTTTCGTTCACTTCGGCTTCAAGCCTCACAAGCCCGTCCTCGCCGAGGTTCTTGTAATATTCCGCTCCAAGGTAACCGACAGTTTCCTCATTTGGAACCTCGAACTTGTCAACCTGGCCCCCAGGGTACCTTATTTCTGCGCTCTCATACATCCTAAAATATGCGCTCCTTCCAAGCGCGCGCTCAACGGCGCCCTTGTTTAAAATAATAGCATCCAAAATGTTGAACCCATGGTACGGCATGATTGCGACAACAAAGTTCTGCATCTGCGGCCTTTCATTCAAATTAATAAGGTCCATTGTTTTCGTCTTCACAAGCGCCTTCTGCGGGTAATGCAAAAGATAGCCCTCAGTGTCGCTTCGAAGGCTATAATTTATCCCGCTGATTCCCTGTGCCTGCTTGAACATTTTTGCGCCATGCAATGCCTTTCCGGCAAGGTTATGCTGCAGGTACGGAATGAAAGAAGTAATCAGGCTAAGGATGCCGATGGGGTCAATTTCCATGTGCGTGGTTTCTTTAGTAATATGCTCTTCGTCAACCGCAATAAGCGTGTTCTCCTCTTCCTCAGCATCAAGGTACTCTATTACGCCTTTTGCAATCAGGTCATTCCATGCAAGCTTGCCTTCCTTTAACTGCTTTATGTCCTCTCCGGAAATTTTTGGCTTCCCGTTTTCAACAACAAGCAATGGCCTTTGCACACGCCCCGCATCGCTGTTGATGTAAACCTCGTTTGTTTCCTCGTTTAACGCAATGTTTACCTGTGAATTGATTATGCCCTTCCTTCTTTTTTCAATCAGCTCTTTTGTAAGCGCCAACGGGGTTGCATGAAACCCGATCAGCCGCCCATTAATGTAAACCTTTGCCTTCTGCGCAATCGCTGCCATAAAAAACCACTACTTTAATTTTACTCCCATGTCTGAAAGGATTTTTTCAATGTTCTTTTCCTCTGTCTCGGTCGTGACCTCTGCAAGGATTGCCAAGTTCTTCACGAGACCACACTGAGGCCCATCCGGCGTTTCAATGGGGCATAATCTCCCCCAATGCGTTCCATGCACATCCCGTGCCTCATACAGTTCCCTGTTCTTGTCAAGCGGGCTCTTTACCTTCCTTAAATCGGTGAGCGGGCTCAGATAATTTACCCTGTCCATAAATTTGCTCACACCCGTTGCCCTGCCAATCCAGTTGCCGGTGCTTAACGCAAACCTTATGCGCTCCGAAATCGCGCCCGGCCGAACAATCGTTGAAATGTTCAGTTTTCTTCTCCTTGTGACTGTCCTGTCAATCTGAAACTTTAAGTCCTTGATAAAATACTTGAAAGCGTACCTAAACAAGTGCTCCATGAGTTTTCCGCTCAGTTCAAGCCTCTTGTTTGCGTAATGGTCCTTGTCATCCTCGTCCCGCAAACCATGCGCTTTTTCAATTGCCTTTGTAGCCATCATAATCAAATAGTGCGCCTTTGCAAGGCGGTCCTTTGATTCCTGCCCAATGTGCGGCAGCAAAAATGCATCAATCACTTCCTGTGCCCTCCTTAACCTGTATTCTTCAACCTGGCCTGGCGCAACATACTTTCCAATCTTGTCAAGCGCTTCCTTCTCGCTGTTAATCTGGGTGTTTTCAACATTAATCAGGATATCATTCCTGATTATGAGGTCCTCTGAAAAAGCAGTGACAATGTCCTCCATCTTTCCCATCCCAAGGGCCTTAAGCAAAACAAACAGCCGCAGTTTCCGAGGCGATGCAGGAAACGTAACATGCAGCATTCCGTCAGGAGTCCTGATTATCCTTATTCTTCCCTTGAATGCACCGCGCGTTGAAATGACTTCTGCAACAATCTTGTCCTCAGTCTGCCCGCTGACCAAAACCCTGTCTGCTGCCAAAACCTCCTGCGTCATCAGTGCCTTTTCGGAACCATTAATTATGAAATATCCGCCGAAATCGCGCGGATCCTCACCCATGTCAACAAGCTCTTCCTCTGTTTTGCCATTCAGCCAGCAAAGGTTTGATTTAAGCATTACAGGCAGGTCGCCAATATACGCCTTTTTGAGGTCCTGCTCCACATCCCTTCTAAGCAAGCGCATTGTAAGATAAAGCGGGCCAGAATAAGTCCTGTTCCTTGTCCGCGCCTCCATTGGGAAAAAATTGCTCTTTGGAGAACCATCCGCCTCAACAATCCGCGGCTTCAAAACTTCAAGATTGTCCAACTCGATTTTTACTTCCTCAATCTTTGGAACAATCGACTTGTTCTCGTCAAGGATCTCGGAAAGCTTCTTTTCAACAAACTGGTTAAAGGAATTAATCTCCATCTGGGCAAAATTCCTGTTTTTAAAATAAGAATTAACGATTTCCCAACGATCCATCAAACACACACTTTTGAATTTTTATTAAAACTGTTAAAAAAATCCCTAAACAAATAACAAATGCAAGCCTCATGGCTCAACTACGCGAAAATAAACCGCTGTACCGGCAGTATGCGAATTCCTGGTGATTTTGATGATTTCTCCCGACTGTGCCCCAATTTCCTCAACCGCAGGGTCTTCTTTTCCAATCCTTGCAAGCTGCTCTTTTTTTGCCCCGATTTTTGACAAAAGCGCGGCTTCCATTTCCTGTGGGACAATTTCGTGCTTTGGAACCAAAAAGTGTTCAAGTATCTTCTGTTCTTCCATAGGGGACCAATCCAAATTCAAGCTATGCCCGTAGCTAAAAACAATTTATTCAACACTTTTTGAAAGAATTCGCGCTAGGTACGGCTCTCACCAAATTATATTACTATTTAATTATAGAAGCTTATATAAATATTACCGTATCAAGCCACATAAAATTTATAAATCTTAATGACAAGGCTGTGTTATGCTACTTGACCTGCTGTTGGAATTCTTTTCAGGGCCATTCCTTGGCTCAAGCCTTGAACAATACACGCTGTTTTTTGCAACAATCATCGGTTTTTTGCTTATCGCAAAAATAACCAATTTTTTTCTTGACAACTACGTCAAAAAACTTGCAGCCAAAACAAAATCCGAATTCGACGACCTCCTCATTGAAGCCGCCCAAAGGCCGGTTTTTTTCCTTGCAATAATCCTTGGCATTTTTTTTGGCTCAACCGTTTTTCTGAATCTGCCGCAAGAGTTTCGCCAAACGGTTTCAAACATAACCGGCCTGCTTTTGATAATAAATTTCGCATGGTTTTTGGTAAAAATAGTTGACGGCATAGTGGCCCACTTCATTCTCCCGATTGCAAAACGCACCAAGTCAAGA
This sequence comes from uncultured archaeon, assembly GCA_964362395.1. GTDB lineage: Archaea > Iainarchaeota > Iainarchaeia > Iainarchaeales > GW2011-AR10 > JACPKT01. Next base: position 711 of record CAYIER010000036.1, on the reverse strand, counting down.
ATGGATGACCAGTTAACGCCCATAATTTCCAAAGGCTTAAAGGCATCAATTGCCCTGATGGCATTAATCGTCATTCTTGACAACTTCGGCTACGACATCACCGCACTCGTGGCAGGCCTTGGAATCGGCGGCCTCGCTGTCGCTTTTGCCGCACAGCAGACAATTGCCGACGCGTTTGGCGGATTAAACATTTTTTTAAGCAAACCATTTTTTGTCGGCGACAAAATCATGGTTGAAGGCGTTGAAGGAAAAGTCGAGCAAATCGGTGCCCGCCACACGCACATCCGCGACTACGACGGCAGGCTAAACATCATTTCAAACTCAAAAATTTCAAGCGCAATAGTTAAAAACGTGACAAGCGAACCCGGAAGAAAAATCAGGATGAACCTCGGCGTCACCTACGGCACGTCAACTGAAAAACTAAAAAAAGCAATGGAGCTGGTCCGCCAAATACTTGAAGGCAAGCAAAAAGTCGACAAAAAAGACCTCATTGTCGGCTTCACGGAATACAAGGAATCCTCGCTTAACATTTTTGTCATGTATTACATCCGCGAAACAGAATACGCAGACATCATCAAAGCACAAAACGAAATAAACCTTGAAATAAAAGAAGCATTCGAAAAAAACAAAATCGAATTCGCCTACCCGACACAGACGGTTTATTTGGCGAAGTGAAATTTAAAAAGATTGTTGAAGAAGTTATATAGCAAA
>CAYIER010000035.1:0-10938 GCA_964362395.1 uncultured archaeon | reverse complement strand
CTTGCAAAAAAAACTTTTCTGTACGCGGCAGGCCTTTCGAGCACAAACATTTTCCTGTTCTACGCTTTCACAAATTCCACCATTGCAAACACTATTGTCCTGCATTACACGGCATTATTGTGGAGCGCAATTTGGGCGGTGTTTTTTTTCAGGGAAAAAATGACGAAATGGAAAACGATTTCAATTGCGCTGACAGTTGCAGGCATTGCATTTATTTTTTTGCCAGTTCTTTCCCTTGAATCAAAATATTTTTTCGGAAACGTTTCCGCGCTTTTTTCATCGTTTGGCTATGCGGCAATAATCCTTGCATCACGCAGCCTAAAAAACGAGGAACCAAAACGGGCCTCTTTTTATGGGACGCTTTTTTGCGCACTGATTTTCCTGCCATTTTTCATTTTGCTTGGAAACGCAAAAAGCCCCAGCCAATTTGTGGCACCGGCTGCATTCTGGGCAATTTACAGCACAGCAGAAGTATTGCTGCTTGTTTACGGGATGTCAAAAGTCAGCGTTATTGCCGCAAACCTCGTTTTGGTGCTTGAAATTCCGGCAGCAGCCGCACTCGGGGTAATTTTTTACTCAGAGTCCCTGACAGCAAGCACTTTAACCGGGAGCATCCTAATCCTTTGCGCCACAATGATTTTAATATTGAAAGAAAAAGCCGGAAAAGCGTAAAATTGCGGTTTAGAGGCATATTTGGGACAAAATACAAAGCAGAATTTTTAAAGGCATGCACAGGAAATCCACTGAAGTTAAATTAATAAAATCTCGGCTTCTACCAGTAAAACAGACCCTTCACTTTCCTGAAGGGATAAAATAAAAAAAACGGAGTGAGATTTTATGGCAAAAAAAACAATGAGCAAGAGCACCAAAACCAGCAAAAAACCAGCAAAGAAAATGATGAAAGAAGAGGAAGACGAATCCACCGATGACGTTGAATCAGAAGAAAGCGACGACAGCATGGAAGAAGAGTAAATCTACAACAATAAGCCGGGCGGCAACAAAAAATTGCTGCCCGCAATTTATTTTTTTTCAAATAAAAATTTCAATTGGTTAAAATGCAATTTGATGCACAAATCCTTGAAACACAAAAAGAAACGCGAGACGTTTTGACAAAGAATTTGTTTTAGAGTTTGTGCCCCACCCAATGAACTGTGTGTTTTACAACTGCGGCCCCCCCATCAATGGTTGACGCAATGCAGAAGATGTTAAAGGAAATTGGTGCTGAGCAGGAAAAAATAAAGACGGAACTGTTTACAGGGTACCAATAAAAAGAAACAAAAATTTCTACAACCATGGCCTATAATAGTGCCTGCAAAGCATGCTTGTATCCACGCTTATCGAATAGCCTGCTTTTATCGCATCAGTGCAAAACCACCAGTCATCAAAAGCCTCAAATTTTTGGTCAAAGCGGAAAGTTATTTTTTCCAAAACGCTTCTGTGAATCAGCATGCATCCAACGCCAACCGCTCTAAGGTTTTCAATAACCCTGATTGGCATTATTTTCTGCAACGCCAAGGTTTGTGTCTGCTCCTCCCCTTTTTCATCGAATCCGAGATGTTTGTAAGCAAGAATTACCAGGGAATTTTTGGCAGGAATAAGGTTAAAATAAATGCCGGAAATTATTTTTTTGCCACGGCAAATTAATCTCTCTAAAACATCTGAAGGAGCCACAACGTCGGCTTCCAGCGAAAAAAAGTAATCATACCCTCCTTTCAGGGTTTTTTCCAAAAGAACGTTGCGGGCAGCAACAATTTTTGCTCGAGGTTCTATTGAATCAATTTCCACCCTTTCGACAAAAAATTTATTTTTATGGGTTTTACTCCATTCGCCTGCAATCTGCTTCAATCGCTTAAAAAAATCAGTGCCCTGCGAATTGTCAACAAGGCAAACATCAAAATCATGGTAAGAAATGGAATTTAACCCATCCAAAAATTCTTTTAAGCAATATTCTTTTCCTTTAAAAATCGGGCAACCAACCAGGATTTTCCCTGCCATTTTTTCCAGCTACCCGATCATTTTTCCAAAACCGGAATCCTGGCGCATCAAGTTAAGCGACGGGCTTTGCGGCTGGTTTTTTTTGGATAAAAATTCCTCAAAAGAATCCCAAAGTTCTTTTCCTTCCTTTGGCTTTAAAATTTTCCAAACCGTCGGCTCGGGCTGCGTGTACTTGACCAAAACAAAATCGCCGGGCTTAATGTGCCCGCACAAAGAAGGGTGAATTAGCACAATCACCTGGTTCTTGTCCCACATTTCAAGATACGCCTGAAAAGAAGTGTCCTGCGCAATTACGTCCTTTGAATTAACGCCAATAACCCGCAAAACCTTTCCAAGATGAAACAAAAAAACACCCACCAAAAATACAATAAACAAGGTAGATATTTAATAGTATTTGATGCACGAAAAAATAATTCTTGTCGCACTGCTTTTTTTGATTGCAGGCTGTGTAGAAATAACGCCAAAAAACAGGCAGCCGCAAAATGATTCAAACACTGCCTTGCCAGCACAACCGCAAGGCACCGGCCAAAACACGCCACAATCGGACCAAAACAACCCGCAGGTGTGGGACTTGAATTACCCGCAGCAGCCAACGTTGCCTTTGCTCGACCAAAACAGCCCCACACAAGCGGACCAGAACCAGCCACAACAACAACTGCCGCCACCGCAGCCGCTTCCACCGCTTCCAATCAAGAGGCCGGCATGGGTTGAACTGCTTGCAAACACAAAACCCATTTATTTAAATGAAGGCGAATTTGTAGAAATCGCTGGGTCCCAAAGCTTTGCCGGGACAAAATTCAAAGTAATCCTTGAAAGCATTTCAAGCACCGGCGAAAAATTTACTGCAAGGTTTCGCCTTGAAACAGGCACCGGAACCCTCATTGAAAAACGCTCTTTTATGGCACAAGACGACCTGGAATTTGAAGACCAGCAATCAAGCCCAGTCACATTTGACGGAGTGCTTTCAATTCAGGGAATTTATGCCGGCTAAAAACAGGCGCTTTTGGCAGCAAACCATTAAATAATAAAAAAAACAATCATTGTTCATGCCGACACCAAATACAAGGAACAGGCGGCCAATCCAGAGAGGATCGGGATTTTTTGACACAATACACGGAATGCAAAAACTTTACCACGCCGCAAGGGCAGCCGCAGGAATTGCAGCCAGGCTCCGAAACAGGAACCCTGCCAGCAGGGGAAATGCCCGACCACAAAACCGTGGCAGGGCGGAAAGGCACAACCCGTTTGAATTACGGCAAGCCGCCCTAACTGCGGCACAAAAGAAAACACAAAACCCATTTCAACGCGCAGAACTGGCAAGACTTTCTGGCGTGAATCTAGACATTGTTTCAAATCCCTCAAGGCAGGCACAACAGAGGCTTTCAATCGCACGCCAACATGAATTGGAAAAAGCATTCAAAGAATTCCACGAACTTTCATTAAAGCATGCGGGGCAAAGACCGCCAACCGAACCGTACAGGCAGATAAAAAACGCGGTTTTACAGCTGATGCTGCAGGAAGGAAAAATCAATTCGTTTGAGGAAATGCGGGAAGCGCTTGCCCAAATGGGAGTCAATTCAAAGGGAAAATTTTTCGACCTCTTTGGAAAAAACGGAATTTTTAACAAAGGCGAAATAGGATTGCTTGAAAAGATTTTCCAAAAAAAATTCGAAGCGTTCATGGCAGAATGGCACTGAAATTTACGCAGTTTGCCAACAATAGCCTTAAAAACCATTTTGAAGCCAATTTTTAGTGAAATTGAAACCTCTTTTTTAGAGTTTCTTGGTGAGTTTTATGGGTTTAAGGCCAGGGCATTGCTATAAGAACGCAGAGAAAAGACCATACACCAGATTAGCTGTAAAAGTGCACCGCAAAAACTATATCGGTGCGTCGCCAGGGCTCAAAACACGACAGTTTAACATGGGAAATTCCCTCAAAGACTTCAGCCACATTTTGGATCTCTTAGCCACAGACAGGGCACAAATCAGGGACAACGCAATTGAAAGCATGAGGATTTCAATAAACAGGTTCCTCATGAAAAGGATTGGAAAAGACTTTTACTTCATAAAAATCAGGATTTACCCGCACAACATCCTGAGGGAAAACAAGCAGGCACAGGGAGCCGGAGCAGACCGGGTCAGCAAAGGAATGAGCCTGTCTTTTGGAAAGCCAATCGGCAGGGCGGCAAGGGTGCGCCCAGGCCAAAAAATAATGAGCGTGCTAGTAGACAAAGAAAATGTTGAACTCGCAAAAACCGCGCTCAAGCGGGCACTTTCAAGAATCCCAAGCGGCATAAGCATTGTAATCCACACTGACACAAAATCAATAGGGACAAAGCCCGCAAAAATCAAGGAAGAGAAAACAACTGCGGAAAAAGAAACAGCGCAAGCAGCGCCGGCGGAAGGAAAAGAAGGCGAAAAGAAAGACACAGGAAAAAAAGACGCAGAAAAGAAGCCAGCCGCAGAAGAAAAAAAAGGAAAAGCAAAACCAGCAGCAAAGGGAAAAAAATAACCCAAAAAAAAATCACGCAGCAATTAAATTTTAAAGCTAATTTTTCAATTACGGCGCAAATCCGGAAATATTTTTCAAAAACACGCAAAGGCATTCCCCATGCTTGATATAAAACTCGGCGAAGCAATAAAAGAAATAAAAAAACAGGGGGCAAAAACCGTTTTGGTGCAATTGCCAGAAGGGCTAAAGCAACACACGACAAAAATCATTGAAGGGCTGTCAACAACAGGCACACAGGTGTTTGCCTCAATGGACCCAGTGTTTGGCTCATGCGACCTTGCACTCGACAAAATGCGCTTATTGCAGGCAGACCTGCTAATCCACCTTGGGCACGCGCCGATACACCGCCCAAAAAACGTTGTCCACATACCAGTTTTTGACAAAATTTCGGACAAAACATTCAATTCGCTCGTCAAGCAACTGGAACAGGAACTGCGGAAAAAAAAGTTCAAGACAATCGGGCTATGCACGCACTCACAGTTCATTTACCTGCTTGAAAAAACAAAAAAAGCGCTGGAACAAAAAGGCTTTGAGGTAAAAATCGGCAAAGGCACTCCCCGAATCGCATTTGAGGGCCAAGTGCTTGGCTGCAACTACACCACAATCACTAGCATCGAAAAAAAAATAGACGCAACGGTTTACATCGGAGAAGGCTACTTTCACCCGCTTGGAATCGTGTTTTCGACAAAAAAACCCGTGCTCTTTGCTGACACCAGCCGCGAAAAAGTCTTTGACATTTCAAAGGAAAGCGAAAAATACCAGCGCAAAAGATTTGCGGCAATTGCCCTGGCAATGGAGGCAAAAAAATTCGGGATACTTGTTTCAACAAAAAGCGGGCAAAGATACAAGGAAGTCGCACTGCACTGCAAAAAAATAATCGAGGAAAAAGGAAAAAAAGCGTTTTTGTTCGCAATGGACCTTGTCCGCGAAGACTACATGGCAGGCGTAGACGTTGACTGCTTTGTAAACACTGCCTGCACACGAATAGTCGGAGACGACGCAGAGCACTGGAAAAAACCAATAATAAACCCGCTTGAACTCGAAATAGTGCTAGGCAACAAAAAATGGGAAGAATTCACGTTTGACGCACTGGAATAAGGCACAAAATTTATTAATTGTAAAACCCCAATTAATTAATGCCATTATCTAACAGAAGAAAAAACACAGCGATTGCCCTTCTTCTAAAAAGACAGCACACTGATTCAAAAATAGCCAACATGTCAGGCATGTCACAGCCATGGGTTTCACAAACGAGAAACGCACTGAAATTGCCACCCGTAAAAACTGAACCACAACGGCCAAAAACCATTGGAGAACAACAAATTACTGGCAAGCAAAGGGCATTAATACTTGGCCTTCTTAAAAGAGGCAATTTTTCACAGCCCCAAATTGCAAGAAAAGCCAATGTACACGCTGACACAGTACATTACTGGGGCAAAAAACTCCAAATAACACCAAGGAGACTGAACCTCAGTGGCTTGAAAGAAAAAAGGATTTTATCATTGATAAGGAAAGGCCTCACAGACCAAGAAATAATGCAAACAGAAAAAATAAGCAGGCACACTAGTCAAAAGATTCGCAAAGCACATGGCAACAAAGAAAAACAACGAGCCTAAATCACAGCACCTGTTTTTCTTGCCGGAATGAAAAAAATTATTTTTGCCTGCGCAAACGCCTTTTTGAAGCCCGCCTCTTAAGGCTAGGCAGCAATGGTTTGTTACCTAAAGCAATTCTCCTTGAAATTGCATCAAAAAGTTCTGAACCTATTTCAACAACAAATCTTTTTGATTCACCTGAAAGCAGGGATTCTTTAAGTGGATGCAATTTTCTGCCAGCCGGAATACCAAGCTCTTGTTTTAGTGCCTCAATTTGGTGCACAATACTTGCTTCTGCATGCCCAAGAAATATCCGCCCAAGGCTCCTTACACGCGTCCTTAATAACTTTGAATGCGTTGCTGCATGCATATACAATAAAGCATCCAAGATTGATTGCTTTTGGCTTGTTGTAAAGCCCAAAAAATTTGACCGCATCAATCGCCTTTCCTGCCCCATTTCACTCAACCTCTTCAACCTGGCCTTCTATCGGCGACTCTTTCGGGCCATCCGCAATCACTGTTCCCTTGAAGTCGGATCCGCGCACCATTGCCTCAAAGTTGATTAGGTCGTCGCCGTTCAAGACAATGCCCTTGATTTTGCTGCGCTGCAAAATCAGGCAACTAGGCAAATCCATGACAAGGTTTTGCCCCGGCTTTGAGCCGGCAAGCTTTAACAGCGACAAGAGCTTTTCATAACTAAGCGACTTGAAAAGCCTTGCATTGGCGTTTTTTTTCGGGTCGGCATTGAATACCCCGTCAACGTCGGTGAGGTTCACAAATGTCCCGCCAACAACCTCGCAAATGAGCGCCGCCACCGCGTCGGTTGTAAAAAACGGGAACAATCCCCCAAACACCGGAATTTTTCCGTTCTCAAGCAACCCAACTGCCTCTTTTGGATGCGTTAAAACTTCGTCGCACGAATGGTCAAGCGCTTCCACGAACAGCCTCGCATTAATTCGTGTAATGCCGATTCCAAGCTGGTCCTGGTCAAAATTGTTTGCGCCAAAAGACTTCAACGCGCCGGCATAGTTTCGCGCAACACGCCCGCCACCGCTCACTATCACAAACTTAAAGCCTTCAGAGTGCAGGCGGTTTATTGTTTCACAAAATTTTGCAATCTTTGAAGTCAATGGCTTTTCGCCAAAAAACAGCGAACCGCCGGCGGACACGACAAAAACCGGCGCCCCAAAAGAAACCCCCGCCAAACCGGAACCGCTTTGCATTCCCTGCACTCTGTCCGCTTCCTCGTTTTGCTGTGCAAAGTTTTCAAAAATTTCAAACATAAAACCCGATTAATATTAGCCAGTCCAATTATTTAAAGTTTAGGGCAAAAACGGCTTTGTGCAAGTAATCCTGAAAAAATGGCATTTTTTCATAGAATTTGGAAACTTACGGCTTTGTAGATTAATTTAGCCTATTTTGATAATCGCCTCTTTTTGAGCTTGGTCTGTAGAATAATAGCTTTCTATGTTGTTTTCGTAATAGGCAGCGATTAGGCAGCAGATGTTATGGCAGAGAATTTTGAGCAGGACTTCGTTTGTCTGGGATTGAAAGTTCCGAGTTACCACGTCTTTCCCAAATTTTTGTTTTATCATGTCAAAAACAGTTTCTGCATTTGAGCGCCTGTGGTAATGCTGAAAATATTCCTGCGGGTGTTCATGGAAAAACTCAAACATTTTGCTCCATACCATTGAACCCTTTTTCTTTCCCAGAGAATTACTTTTAAATGGAATAAACGGCAATGCACCATTGGCAACAATAATGTGCAGGTTTTTTCTTGACAGGTATGCTCGGTCTGCCGATATTTCTTTTACGTTAAAGTCCTTACAGGTTTTCTCGACAAGCAGAGCAAGCTGAGGCGAATCTGCGCCGTGTGCTTTGGGTAATTCTACAGAGACCACCATGTGGCTTTTTGTTCCGCACATAATGTGGCCTTTGACCCAGTTCCGACAGGTTTTTACTTGGTTGAATTTGTAATCGAACCATCTGCCAAACTGCCAGGATGCAAATCCGGTAGAGTCAATTGAATACTGTGTTTCCATTTCTTTCATGGGCAATGCCGACAGTTTAATCAGATGCAGTAATAGGGAGGTCATTTCTTCCATTTTCATCCAGCCCATGATCGTGGTAAAGTGCGATACTCGTGCAATAAATTCTTCTTGCTGCGCTTTTTCCAAATCAGAATTGAGCCGCCTGCTGGAAAGTTTTGTGTAGGTTTTGAGGGCGAGACAGAAGCAGATGTCTTTCATGTCCGAATAATGCCTGCCAAGCTTGCCGTTACTGATTTCGATTTTAACGTCTGAAAGAAGTTCTGAGAGGATTTCCATGAGCAGACGCTTTTCGTTGTTTTGTGCTTCGGTATAAGCTGTCCAGTTGGTTTGAGGAATTGGTTGGTCCTGATACTTGAACGGCTCCGGTTCAATTGGATAAAGCTTGATTCCGCTGACTGGTCTTTTGCAATCACTGCATAAAAAATTCTGTATCTTGACGCCTTTTTTACGTAGGTATCTGTGACCGTGCTTTTGTAAATGCTCTGAACCGCAATGCAGACACGCAATTATTTCGCTGTTCGTCACCTCGTTTCCCTTTCGCATACTTTACACATTATACACACTATGTAGCGAAACATATTTAAATGCAGAATGTGTATTGTGTGTATGGTTTGGAGAACTAACATAAGCTTGCCCAACGGCGCGAAGGAGTTCGTTGAAAAGAATGCGATAAAACTCAGCCAATTAACGCTTTTAGCCTTGAAAGAGCGCGGATTTAGGTCAAAGGAAGAGAGGCCATAGGCGTTAAAAAGAATGACGGGGCTAATGATTATTATTACAATTAATTTTGATATACGTGCAGTTGCCGCCAGTCCCAGATACCAAACCTGTCTTGCCGTTGGACTCAAGGTTTCTGATTCCGTTGACCGGGGCATCGTTTTAACATCACCATTTCAATCCTGTCCGCTAAGGGATATTGTAATAGCGGGTGAAACAGGCTTAAAAACCTGTGCACCCGGGCAAAGCACAGTAAAGTTTATATATAAGGTATGAAATCACTTTGGAACGAATGGGAGGGACGATGCACATGATGGAGCGGATGAGAGTTGGAGTTTCAATAATTAAGCAGCTAAGCACTGCTTTCTACAGCCGAAAGAGCATGGTCCTCGAAGAGCTGATTACAAATGCCTATGATGCCGGGGCGAGCTATGCAAAGGTCATCGTGTCCCCGGAAGAGATACAAGTCGCTGATGACGGCACAGGAATGTCCCCCGAGGAACTCACCAGATTTTTTTACATTTCCTACACCGAGAAGAACAAAAAACTAATCAAGGAAATTAGAGATAAACTCAAACGCTACATCATCGGAAAATTTGGCATAGGAAAACTTTCCATGTACCAACTTTGTCGCAGGTTCCGCATCACCACGTGGAAAGATGGCATCCAATCAATAAGCACCTTTGACTTTGACGAATTTGAAAAAAAAGAATTCGTGGATGAAATCGAACTCACTGTAAGCACTGAGAAAACCGACCCGAAAAAACACGGAACCGAAATCGTTCTTGAAAAGTTACGACCCGGCATTGAACACAATCCAATTCAAATACGAAGGTCTTTGGCTAAAAGACTTTTCCTGAATCCTGATTTCAAGATTTTTGTCAATAACACTCCAGTTGCATCAACCCAAGATATAGAGTTCTTAGATAAATATCCAATCAAGGAAGAGCTTCCTAAAGTTGGTCTTGTCACAGGAGAAATAAAATTCCTCAGGACAGTCATCCGAAGTGATGAAGCCGGTGTTTATGTTCGTGTAAGAGGCAGAATCATAAACCATGACCCTCGCATCGTTGATTACAGCAGACTCACTTCACCAAATTTTACAGGCCGCAGAATATGGGGCATCCTTGATGTTGACGGGTTAGAAGATGCCGTACAGAGTAACCGTAGCGATTTCATCAAAGATAATCCAAACTATGAGATATTTGTGGATTGGCTCCATTTCAAGCTCTTGGAAATTACAGCAAAATTCATGAAAACTACATATCATGAACTCAGAACCGCAGAAGAGAAGGCATCAATTCCAGAAATAATGGAGAGAGACTTCAGCTCCAGAATGGAAAGTCTGGTCAATAATGCGGAGGAGAAATCCGAATCAGGAAAACAGACATCTAAGAAAAAAGAAAAATCACCACTAATACGTAACATAAATGAAAAATTTGAACTCGCAGATATGGGGTCTTCTGGCCCTGAAGCAAGTTATGATTCAGGAAAAAAAACAGTCACAGTGAATACAGGGCATCCAATGTACAAGCAGGCACGGAGAAGAAGATGTTTGGAATATCACGTTATGATTGCCACTATCATTACAATCGCTGCACATTCAAGCGACTCGGTAAAAGAGTTTTTGGAAAAATATGAAGACCTTGTCAGGAATGGAGAAATCCCGAAATTTAAAAAAAGAGGCTCAGATAAAATTTCTAAATCTTGAGGCAATAGCCTCTGCAAATAGCATTGGGACTGCATTTCCCACTAATAGGGCTTGTGAGTCTCTCCTTCCAAAAAAAATTCTTTCATCCCAGAATGTTTGTAATCTTGCAGCTTCTCGCACAGTTATAGTTCTCGGAAGTGTCGGGTGTACAGGGAAAGCATAATGTCCCGGAATCAAAGTCACAGATGGTTCATTGAGCGCAAGTCTTTTGCAATTAAATGCATATGCCTTTCTGCGCAATTTTCTCGGGAGAAAACTTTGGTCTTTGGCCATATCCCCCGCAGGGGGTATCATTGAGAATCTTTTTTGCACTTTTTTGTTGTGTTGCATAGGCTTATGATTCCACTTGTCATCAGGG
>CAYIER010000034.1:0-10973 GCA_964362395.1 uncultured archaeon | reverse complement strand
TTAAGAAAACATTTAAAAGGGTTTTTCCAAAAAAAATATTCAAGAAAAAAGGTGTTTTTTTTTGGACGTATTGTGCCCGGACTGCATGGAAAAGTTTGATTTGGACAAAAACGAGTTTGACGAGGGTGATTTTGTTGAGTGCCCGGATTGTGGAAATAGCCTCAAAATAAAGGTCATTAAGGGAAAATTCAGGCTTTCAACGCCAAAAGAAGCCATCCACGATTTTGATGAAGTGGATTTTGACGAAGACTGACAAATTGGCACTTTGTTGTAAGCGGTGCTTTTTTGCTGTTTTTTTTGCCCTTAGCGGTGCCTTTTTGCCAATAGTTCTATTTCTTCCTGCCATTTTCCGGGTTTTTTCCTCTTTTTTTTCAGCTGGCCAAAATCTTCCAGGTCCAGTGTTTGCAGTTTTTCCATATTTTAACTTTATATTTGTTGCCCTATTTATTGTTATGTGACAATTGATGCTAAAGCTATTTAACACTCTTTCGCGCAAAATTGAGGAGTTCCGGCCGATTGAAAAAAACAAGGTAAAAATGTACAACTGCGGGCCGACTGTCTACGATTTTGCGCACGTCGGGAACCTGCGCACTTTTACGCTGCAGGATTTGCTGCGCCGCTACCTGGAATTCAAGGGCCTTGATGTTTTCTGCATAATGAACATTACTGATGTTGATGACAAAACAATCAAGCGCTCGCTGGAACAAGGCGTTTCCCTTAAAGACTACACGCAGAAATATTTTCACGAATTTTTGGCCGACATAAAGGCGCTTGGAATAAAGGCGCCGGAAAAATTTGTCTTTGCCACCGAAAACATCCATGAAATGGTCACCCTTGTGGAAAAGCTGCTCAAAAATGGCCTTGCTTACAAAAGCGCTGGCGGGAGCGTTTATTTTGACATAAAAAAGTTCAAAAAATACGGCTTTCTTTCAAAAATCAAAATGTCAAATCTCAAAAAAGGCACGCGGGTGGACAGTGACGAGTACGGCAAAGCAAATGCAAGCGATTTTGTTTTGTGGAAAGCATGGCAGCCAAGCGACGGAAACGTTTTTTGGGAAACAGAAATCGGCAGGGGCCGCCCTGGGTGGCACCTTGAATGCAGTGCCATGAGCATGAAATATCTTGGGGAACATTTTGACATTCACGGTGGGGGCATTGACCTTGTTTTTCCGCATCACGAAAACGAGATTGCGCAAAGCGAGGGTGTGACCGGGAAAAAGTTTGTGAATCACTGGGTTCACTTTGCGCATCTGATTGTTGATGGGAAAAAAATGTCCAAAAGCCTCGGAAACTTTTATACTTTGCGCGGTCTTTCAAAATTTGAGCCTCGTGCAATAAGGCACGAGTTTTTGAAAGCCCATTACAGGGATAAGCTGAATTTTTCGCTTAAATCCCTTGAACAGTCACAAAAAACAATTGAAACATTTGATGAATTGACAAGAAAGCTCCTTGATGCAAGCGGAAAAGAAAACAAAAAAATAAGTGTGATTGTTAAAAAAATGGAAAAAGAGTTTGAAAAGCAATTGGATTTCGACCTTGATTTGCCAAAAATGTTTGCGGCACTGCACAAGTTTATCAGGCGGATAAATAAATTGTTAAATGAAAACAATGTGGGCAAAAAAAACGCGCAAGAAATTCTTGGTTTTTTGAAAAAAATCGATTCCGTGTTGGCGCTTTTTAGGTTTGAGTTTGACAAAGAGCTTGAGCCGGAATTGCTTTCACTGCTAACACGGCGCGAAGAGGCAAGGAAGCACAAAGATTTCAGGAAGGCGGATGAAATCCGTGCACTGCTCCTCAAAAAAGGGGTGCAGCTTGATGATACTTTCGGCGGCGTTCGGTGGAAAAAAATAAAAAAACTCTGTGGCTAATTTAAAATTTTTGGCCACGGATTTTTAAAATTTACTTTGCAATGCATGCCTGCTGGAGGTATTTTGCGTCCTGCACAAGCTGCGTTGAAATGTTGTTTATTTTTTTGACTTCCTGTTTTATTGCAGCCGGGTCCTTTGCATTAATTGCCTGTGTTAACAGGTTAATTTCCGTGTCAAGCTGGCCAAGCTCGCCCTCTATTTTTGTGATTGTGGAAATTTCCTTTTGGCAGGTGACTTTTAGGACTTTGATTGTCTGGTCAACCATTGTTTTTAGTTCTTCGGCTTTTTCTTTGGTTTGCGTTCCGATTTCAGCTGCCGCGGTTTTGAGGTTTTCCTTTATTGCATACTTGTTGTCTTTTAAGTACTGGATTGTTTCCTGCTTTATCTGCCGCAATTCTTCGAGGGTTGTTGCTGCCTCGGCTTTTGCGGTGAATTCTGCAAGCCCTGCCACCACGATATCAATGGTTTCAGACAAAGCCGTTTTAGTGGCATCACTGATTTTTGGGTTGTTGTTGATTTTGTTTTTTAGGCCCAAAAGGCGGTTTTCTGCAAGTTCAATTCCTTTCTTTATTGCCTTTGACACGCCTTCCTTTATGGCATCGCCGATTGTCCCGCCGCTTTGGGCCATTGCCAAAGGCATTGCCAGAAGCATAAGGGCAAAAAATGCAATTATTGTTTTCTTCATGCGTTATTCACCAAATCCGCCTTCAAAATCAAGTGATTCGTCAAATCCGCCTGTCTCATTGTTGAGTGCGCCAAGTTCTGTGCCGATTCCGGCAATTTGATTAATCTTGTCGTTTAATTCTGCTTTTTGTTCCGGCGTGAGTGCTGTGCCTGCATTGCTGCCGTTGCCGCCGTTTCCGTTTACCGGCCCGGTGTTTTCGCCGTTGTCATTTCCTTTTGCACATCCGCTTAGGAATGCAAAAACCAATGCCAGCGCAAGTGCCCCCAAAATAATTGAATTGGATGTCATTCGCATCAATAATTGTCTTATTTGTTTAAAAACCTTGTTTTTTTCCTTGTTTTTTTATTTGCAAAAGTTTTGCAATTTTTTTTTGCGCAATTTTTTCACGCGCAATTTTTTTTATGCGTTTTTTTTTTTTTGGCGTGTCATTTTTCGCCAAACCATTCAAGTATTTCGTCGTCGAATTCTGAAAACCACAGGTGTGAGCCGTTTTGTTTAACCAAAAATCTGGATTCGATGCCTGCGTCTTTTATTGCCTGTGCGTTGAGTTCCCCTAATTTGAATGGCACGATCGGGTCAAGTGTCCCGTGGATTATGAGTGCCTTTGGGTGGTTTGCTGAAATTTTTGGCGGGTTATAGTTGAATTCGGTCCTGCAGTTGTTTGCGGCAGAAATGTCTGTGTTTTCGGGATTGCCTCCTGAAGCGATTGCAACCGCTTTTATTTTGGGTGCGCCGATGTTTTGTGCCAGGCCGCTTGCCATGAATGCCCCATTTGAAATGCCTGCAACAAATACCTTGTCAGAGTCCAGTTCTTTTTTGTTTTTTATCCATTCAATCAGTTTGTTGAAAAATTCTGTGTCTGTTGAATTTTCGCGGTAATCCCAGTTTTTTACGTTGGGGCAGATTGGCTCGATTGAGTCGGGTGCAATTACCGCATAGCCTTTGTCAAGCGCTTTTTGCGAAAACCGTGCCTGTGCAAAGCCTCCAAACCATGCATCTGCGCTCTGCATCCTGCCATGGAGCGCGATTATTGCCGGCTGTGGGCTTTCGCTTGGGTTTCTTGCAAAAATAAGGCGCCGGTCGCCTATTTTCACTTCTTCTTTAATCAAATTCGTGCCCTGGCAGTCCGCTTGGCATGTTTTTGTGTCTTCTGTTTGTTCACAGATGCCGTTTCCGCAGACCTGGTTTTTTTGGGTGCAGCCGCTTCCAAGAAGCAATGCAATGGCTGCTAGTGCAAAAAAAACAATGAAATATTTATTTTTCATTAAATAATTGTTGTCCGCAATTGTTATAAAAAACCAGGTATAATAGTTGCCGGCACAATTTGGCTATTCTGCCAAAAACCGGCTTTTTGGCCAAACAGCAATTGTTTTAAACAATCGAAGCGTTTTGTTTTTAGTGGGTTTGGTTGGCGCTTGAAGCGGGTTTTTTGTTTGACCTTGGAACAATTGTCGTTGCTGCGACAATTATGAGTTTTATTGGGCGGTACTTAAAGCAGCCACTGATTCTTGCCTATATTGCAACCGGCCTTCTTTTGGGGCCAATCGGCCTTGGTGCATTGGATTTGTCTTTGGGGGGCTTTTCTGTCGGAATAAACACCACTGAAGAGGTTTTGATTTTTGCCGAGCTTGGGGTTGCTTTTTTGCTTTTTGGGGTGGGCGTTGAAACAAATTTTTCAAAACTATTGGGGCTTGGGAAGACCGTGTTGGCCGGCGGAGCCTTGCAGGTCTTTTTTACTGTTCTTGCAGTGTTTTTTGGGGCTATTTTTTTCAACTTGTTTGATTTTTCGCAAGTGGTGATTTTGGGGCTGATTCTTGCATTCAGCAGCACTGCGATTGTGGTAAAAATTTTGTCTGACCGCCACGAGATTGGGACAATTCACGGAAAGCTGCTTATTGGCTTTTTGCTTGTGCAGGACCTGCTTGTCATAATTGCCTTGCCGTTTTTGAAAAACACGGGGGCGGTTTTTTCCGCTGATTTGATTGCACCGGTTTTGGTTCAAAGCGGGTTTTTGCTTGCGCTTGCGTTTGTGTTTAACCGTTTTGTTTACCCAAAACTTTTCCGGTTTGGCTCGCACTCTGAAGAACTGTTGTTTTTGGCATCTGTGTCCAGTTGTTTTGTTTTCATTTTGCTTGCATTTTTGCTGGATTTTTCAATCGGCTTGGCTGCTTTCATAGCGGGCCTTGCGCTTTCAAACCTTCCTTACAATGTCGAGGTTTTCCATAAAATCAAGGGCTTGCGTGATTTTTTTTCCACGGTTTTTTTCGTGACGCTTGGCATGCAGATTAATTTTTCTTTCACGTCAATCCCTGTGCTGGCTTTGCTGTTTTTGGTCGGGGTTGTGTTTGTCTTTAAGCCCCTTGTTTTCTTTTTGATGACTCTTTTTGCCGGCTATGGTGCAAGGATTGCCTTGACTGTTGCGCTGGCGCTTTCGCAGGTGTCGGAGTTTTCTTTCATCATTGCACAGCAGGGGCGGCAGTTTTTGGACACTACTCCGGGGCTTTATTCTGCAATAATTTTGATTATTTCTGTGTCAATGGCTGCAACGCCTTATTTTATGAAAAACAGCGGGCGGGCGTTTTGTTTCCTGAAAAAGCATCTGGAAAAGCATGTCGGCACAAAATATAATGGCGTGTTCACCAAAAAAATTGACCGGCTTTCCGGCGAATTTCCTGCATTGGCTGGCCACCTGGTCATAGTTGGCGCGGGAACAATCGGTTTTGGTGTTGCAAAGGCGCTTTGCGGTGGACAGGAACTTGTGGTGATTGACCATGATTTGGAGGCAATCAGGCGCTGCCGGCAAAACGGCATCAGGTCAATTTATGGGAGCGCGGACAACTTTGATGCGTTAAAGAACGCAAACATCTCAAAGGCCCGTGCATTGGTTTTGTCACTGCCAGACACCGAATCTGCCGTGCTTTTGGCAAAGTTTGCAAAAAAAGAAAACCCCAAAATCACGATTTTTGGGCGCTCGCATTATTACACTGAGGCCCTGAAGCTTTACGGGGCAGGGGTGGATTTTGTGGTGATGACGCACGTGATTGGGGGAAACGTGTTTTTGCAGAACGTTTCAGAGTTCCTGCAGACAGGCAAAACCAAAAACCTTGAAAGCTTGTCGGACGAGTACCTCGGATTTTTGGCGGAAAAGGCGGCTGAAGAAAAACAAAAGCACGCAGAAAATGAGTACAGGAATTTTTGAATTTGCAGGCCTGTTCATGCCCCTAGAATCTGCTTTACTCGTTGTTTTGTTGTGGAAAGTGCGTGCACTGTCATGGCCCTGCTTGCGTTTGAAACAGTGTTAGGTGATGCGTTGGTTTGGATTGGTTCTATTTGAACTGGTTCTTTTTGTTTTTTAAAAAATCTGTCAATTAATGGCTTGTAAAGGAGTGCATTTGGTGCAAGGTTTGGTGAAACAATGCACACTTTCATCCCTCTTTTTATTGCGGGCCTAAGCCTTCGGATGAATTCTGCCAAAAGGAATTCTGCAGGGTGTGTCCCCCCAAGTTGTCGCTGTAATTGTTTGCTTTCCCGTGTTTCTGCTTGTTCATCCCATGTCCATTCAAAAAAATCTAAATGCGGTGTTTTTGTGCCATATGTTTGCTTGTACTGTGTTCTTTCACGCTGGATGGAGTGGATTACAACAATATTGTTTTTATAAATAACATAATTTAGTGCAAAACGTGGAACTCCTGAGCCATCATATAAAACAAGGTGCGGGGTTCTTCTTGTTAGCCGGGCAAGCTTGTTTAATACTCTTTCTCGTTTGTCAGCATAAACCCAGTTTTTTTGCGCCCTGAAACGGTACGCAGCGGGGTTTGCATGTGCCCTGTAAAAATCCAGGCCATTTTGGTGTTGGGGCATATTTCTGTGCTGCATCAGTTCACTGGTTTATTTTGCCCATAGGTCAATATAAATTTGCCGAAAATTTTGTGGGTTTTTTGTGAAACCTTTTTAAACCCTCCCGCGCTTAAATTTTTTTTTAGGATGCAGAATTTTTATTTGTTTTGGCTTTTTTCCTGTTTTTTTTCTGTTTTCTTTTCCTGCTTTTTTTCCAGAAAGGGTGGTTTTTGTGCCTTTTAAAGGTCAAGTTGCAGCAAAGCTGGTGCTCGAGGATGGCTCTGAATTTGCCGGGGTTTCTTTTGGCGCCCAAAAAAGCGCCGCCGGCGAGGTCGTGTTTAACACGGGCATGGTTGGCTACAATGAGTCCTTGACTGACCCAAGTTATGCTGGCCAAATTTTGTGCTTTACTTTTCCGCTGATTGGAAATTATGGCGTTCCAATGAAAGAGAAACTAGGCGGGGTTGAAAAATTTTTTGAGTCGGAAAAAATTCACCTCACGGGGCTTGTCGTGAACAATTACTCGGATGATTTCAGCCACTGGAATGCAAAAAATTCTTTGTCAGACATGCTGAAAGAAGAACAGGTTCCTGCGATTACAGGAATTGACACGCGTGCGTTGACAAAGCGTTTGCGTGAAAAGGGAGTGTTGCTTGGAAAAATTGTTGTCGGCAAAGAGGATGTCGCGTTTTTTGACCCGAACATGGAAAACTTGGCTGCAAAAGTTTCATGCGCGGAACCCGTGGTTTATGGAACCGGCGGGAAAAAAGTTTTGCTCATTGACTGCGGCGCAAAAAACAACATTGTGCGCTCGCTTTTGAACAGGGGCGTGTCAGTGATTCGTGTCCCGGCGGAGCATGATTTTTTCGCGAACAAGATTGATTTTGACGGCGTGGTTGTCTCAAACGGCCCCGGTGACCCGAAAATGTGTGCCAAAACAATTTCTTTGCTGCGGCGTGTCTTGGAAAACGAGGTGCCGACGTTTGGCATTTGCCTTGGAAACCAGTTGCTTGCGCTGTCGATTGGTGCCGACACTTACAAGTTAAAATTTGGGCACAGGTCACAAAACCAGCCGTGCGTTTTGTCCGGCACAAAAAAGTGTTTCATTACTTCCCAAAATCATGGGTTTGCGGTTGACAAAAAAACCCTGCCAAAGCAGTGGGAAGAATGGTTCTGCAACTTAAATGATGGCACAAACGAGGGCATCAGGCACAAGTCAAAGCCATTTATGGGCGTGCAGTTTCACCCGGAAGCAAGCCCTGGGCCGCTTGACACTGCTTTTTTGTTTGACGAGTTTTTAAGGGAGTTGAAGTGAATGCAAACCACTAGTTTTCTAAAAATTTTTTGCTTAAAAAATTCGGTTGCATTAAAAAAATTAAAAAAACTTGAATCACGGGGAATAATTAAAAGGATTAGCAGGGGTTCTTCAAATAGGCCAATTATTTGGTGTTTGATGGGGGGGGTGAATTATGCTTAATGTGGCAAAAAAAGTTTTATTGCTGGGGTCTGGCGCCCTGAAAATCGGACAAGCAGGCGAAAGTTTGTCTTGACGCAAGTTAAGTAAACCGTCTATTCGACTACTCCGGTTCTCAGGCAATCAAGGCGCTGAAAGAAGAGGGCATTTTTGTGGTTGTCGTTAACCCAAACATTGCAACGGTTCAGACTTCGCCGGGTTTTGCGGACCGCGTGTATTTTCTTCCGGTGACGCCATTTTTTGTGGAAAAAGTGATTGAAAAAGAAAAGCCTGACGGGGTAATTCTTGGTTTTGGAGGCCAGACCGCGTTAAATTGCGGGTTTGAACTTGACCGCCTGGGCGTTTTTGCAAAGCACAATGTGAACGTGCTTGGTACGCCAGTTGAGGCAATTGAGAAAACCGAGGACCGCGAATTGTTCAATCGCGAATTGCAGTCTGTCGGCTTAATGGTTCCAAAAAGCATTTCCGCAACTGGAACAGATGCTGCGGTTGCCGCGGCAAAAAAAATCGGTTATCCGATAATGATTCGTGCTGCGTTTGCGTTGGGCGGCAAGGGTTCCGGTGTTGTGCGCAGCGAAAAAGAGCTTATCAAGAAGGCAAAAAAGGTTTTTTCGTCCGCAAGGCAGATTCTGGTTGAAGAGTACCTTGACGGGTGGAAGGAAATCGAATACGAGGTTGTGCGCGATGCGTTTGACAACTGCATTACTGTGTGCAACATGGAGAACTTTGACCCGCTGGGAATCCATACAGGCGAAAGCATTGTTGTCGCGCCGTCGCAGACACTTTCAAACGAGGAATACCATAAGCTTCGTGAAATTTCAATCAAAATCATCCGTCACTTAAAAATTATTGGCGAGTGCAATGTCCAGTTTGCGCTTGACCCAAAATCTGCCGATTACAGGGTGATTGAAGTCAACGCGCGCCTTTCAAGGAGCTCTGCCTTGGCGTCAAAGGCAACCGGCTACCCTTTGGCGTTCATTGCCGCAAAGCTTGCGCTTGGCTATAGCCTGACAGAATTGCCAAACTCCATCACCAAAAAAACAATGGCTTGCTTTGAGCCCGCCATGGATTATGTCGTGGTGAAGATTCCGCGCTGGGATTTGCAGAAATTCCATAAAGTCTCAAAAAAAATCGGGACAGAAATGAAGAGCGTCGGCGAGGTCATGGCAATCGGGAAAAATTTTGGCGAGGCAATGCAGAAGGCAATCAGGATGCTGCAGATAGGGATGTATGGGCTTGTTGGGAACAAGGTGTATTTCAAGGAACTCTCAAAGGCACTCAAGTACCCTACAACCAACCGTGTCTTTGCGGTAATCAATTCATTGCAGGAAGGCGAAAGCGTTGAAAAGATTTTTGGTCTCACAAAAATCGACAAATGGTTTTTGTTCAAATTAAAGGAAGTTGTTGTACTGTGCGCAAAAATTTCTGAATTTTCAATCAAAACAATCCCGGAAGAAATTTTGCTTTCTGCAAAACAATTGGGGTTTTCCGACAAGCAGGTTTCGATGCTGCTTGGTGAAAAAAGCGAGCTATCGGTCCGTGAGCTCCGCAAAAAAATGGGGATAATCCCTTTTGTGAAGCAGATTGACACGCTTGCTGCGGAGTTTCCGGCAAAAACAAACTACCTGTACCTTACTTATAATTCTGTTGAAGGAGATGTTTTGGAAACCGGAAAGAATTCTGTCATGGTGCTTGGCAGCGGCGCTTACCGGATTGGCTCAAGCGTTGAGTTTGACTGGTGCAGTGTTTTTTGCGCAAAGGAACTGCGCAGGCTTGGCTATAGCACAATAATGGTGAATTATAACCCGGAGACTGTTTCAACCGATTACGATGTGTGCGACAAATTGTATTTTGACGAATTGTCATTTGAAGTCGTGATGGACATTTATGAAAAAGAAAAGCCGCTTGGATTGGTGCTGTCAACTGGCGGGCAGATTCCAAACAACCTTGCCGTAAAATGCCACGAAGCCGGGCTGAATATTCTTGGCACCGCTGCAAAAAGCATTGACTTGGCGGAGGACCGCCACAAGTTTTCCACGCTTTGTGACAAATTGGAAATCAGCCAGCCGGAGTGGAAAGAGCTGACAATGCCCAAAGACGCAGTTTCTTTTGCAAAAAAAGCAGGGTTTCCTGTGCTTGTGCGCCCAAGCTATGTTTTAAGCGGTTCCGCAATGAATGTCGCGTTCAATGAAACGGACTTAAAGGACTATTTGTCAAAGGCTGTGTCGGTTTCAAAGGAATACCCTGTTGTTGTTTCAAAATTCATCCTTAATGCGCGCGAAATAGAAATTGACGCGGTTGCATGCAAAGGCGAGCTTGTCTGCTATGCTGTTTCAGAGCATGTTGAAAATGCGGGAACGCACTCAGGTGACGCGACAATGGTTTTGCCTCCGCAGAAAACCTACATTGAGACAATCAGGCAGATAAAAATCATTGCAAAAAAGCTCGCAAAGCGCCTCGAAATCACGGGGCCGTTTAACATCCAGTTCATTGCAAAAGACAACGAAGTGAAAGTGATTGAGTGCAACCTGCGCGCAAGCAGGAGCTTTCCGTTTGTTTCAAAAGTTACCGGCACAAACTTCATTGAAATCGCCACGCAGGCAATGATGGGAAAACCGGTGAAAAACAATTTTGCAAACCCCCTTGACCTTGACCACGTCGGCGTGAAGGTGCCCCAGTTTTCTTTTTCGTGCCTGCAGGGAGCCGACCCCATCAGCGGAGTGGAAATGGCGTCAACCGGCGAGGTTGGCTGCATTGGGAGCGACTTTGAGGACGCGTTTTTGAAGGCAATACTGTCCACCGATTTTTCGTGGCCGAAAAAAAGCATTGTGGTCAGCGTTTCCGGCGAAGAGAACCGGTTTAAGGTTTTGAATGAAGTGAAGCGCATCGGGGAAGCAGGCTTTCGGATTTACTGCACTGACGACACTTACAAGTTTTACTCATCGCAGGGAATAAAGTGTGAACTGATCCACAAGCTTGATGAAACCGCTTCGCCAAATATTTATGATTTTTTGCAGAAAGGAAAAATTGATTTGGTTGTTTCCGTGCCAAACCCGTTAATGCAAATCCAGCTGGACAAAAACTATGACCTGCGCCGCGCAACAGTCGA
>CAYIER010000033.1:0-11026 GCA_964362395.1 uncultured archaeon | reverse complement strand
CCCCCACCTATAGGTGGACAATCAACCAACTATAAAGACATTTTCAATGAAGCCCATCATCGGTGCGGTTATAAATTCTGGGAATGTAAATTATTGGGCTGGTGTTTTGAAACGAGTCGTGGTTGTCGGGGGTGGCTTTGGGGGAGTGGAGACTGCGCTTAGGCTTAGGAGGCTCAGCAAAAGCGTTGAGGTGATTTTGGTCAACGATGGCGACTGCTTTGCCTTTGCGCCTGCCTTTTATGAGACCGCTGCGGGGGAGCTAAGCGAGGGGGATGTCTGCATACTTATTTCAAAGCTTTTAGGCGGCAAAGGGATTGTTTATTACCACGATGCAGTAAAAAAAATTGACCTGAAAAGAAAATTTGTCCAGACAAAAAATGTTTCGGAAATTCGCTTTGATTTTTTGGCCATGGCTTGCGGAGCACAGGCAAGCTGCCATGGTGTTTTGGGGGTGCAAAAGAACGCGTTTTCTTTGAAATCAAAGGAGGATGCGGAGCGGATTTTTGAGTACACCAATAATGTGCTTTCGCAAAAGAGGCCGCACAGTTTTGTGGTGTGCGGCGGGGGACTGACTGGGGTCGAGTTTGCTGCAACGCTCAAAGACCATATTGAGTTGTCGTGCATGAAGTTTAACTGCAGTGTAAGCGGCTACCCTGTTTCAATTTTGCAGGGCGGGAAAACAATTTTGCCTGATTTGCCAAAAAAGGCGGTTGATTTTGCGGCAAAGTATCTTTTGTCGCGTGGAATAAAAATTGTCACCGGCTTCCACATTGTTTCGGTGGGACAAAAGTCTGTGACTGCCGCTGATGGGCGAAAAATTGGCTTTGACATGGCTGTTTGGGCCGGCGGCCTTCGCACGCATGACTTGATTGTGCAAAACGGTTTCCCTTTCTCTGGTGCTGGCAGCGGGCGCGGATTGCCAGGCGGGGGAATGCTTGTGAACAATTTTCTGCAGTTAAAAGGGCACGGGTTTGTTTTTGGTGCAGGGGACTGCATCTGCGTTGATGCGCCGAAAAATCCTGTTGTAAAGACTGCACAGAACGCGGTTGACCAGGCAAAGGTTGTTGCATGGAACATTGATGCACTGCTTAGGGGAAAAAAACTCAGGCGCTATTCGCAGGCAAGGAACAAGTTTTACTGCGCGCTTGGCAAGAACATGGGCATGCTGGTTGACGGCAACAGGGTGTTGACTGGGAAAAAAATCAGGCAAAAAAAAGAGCGGCTGGAGGAAAAATACGTTGAAAACCTTAGGAAAGGCCTGCTTTCGAAAAGAAATATCTATGGCGGCTAAGAATTTGTTTTTGTTGTTTCGCAATTTTTATTTTGGCTTCACGAACTGGACGCTTGTGCCTTTTTCTATTCGCACTTCTTTTTGTGCCAAAAAATCCATTTGGCCGTCAATGATTACCTGTACTGACGGGCTGCCTAACTGGTCAACCTGTATGACAGAGTGGTCATTTATCACAAGCGGGCGGCGGTTTAGGTCAAGCGGGTTCATGCGGACAATGACAAACACTTTTGCGTTGCCCATTATTCTTGGTCCGCCTGCGGAAAGCGAGTGCGCGGTGCTGCCTGAAGGCGTGGCAACTATTATGCCGTCGTCTGCTTCTTGCCCTGTTTTCTTTCCATCAATTATTAAGCGGTAATTTAGAAGACGGCCTGCAAGCTGTGGGACAATTATGGCTTCGTTTAGCCCTTGGCCTGCTTCTTTTCCGTCGACGAATACTTTTATGCGCGTGCGCTCTTCGAGCGAGTATTTTCCGGAAAGCATGCCTTGGAGTTTTTGCAGCACATTTTTCTGGTCAAGTGCCAGCAAATAGCCGCGGTTGCCGCAGTTTATTCCAAGCACCGGCATTGGTTTTTTGAGGCGCTGGAAGGTTCGCAGAAAGCTCCCGTCGCCCCCAAAACACAAAACCATGTCTGCGTTTTTGATTTCGTTGATGTCGCGGCCGCCTTCTTCTACCGCAGGAAAGTAATCTGTTACCTCGTAGTCCACGCCCCACTGTTTGAGCTTTGCCATTACTTTCTGCGCAACGTTCACCGCGCGGCCTGCCTTTCGGCGGCCGGTAATGATGGCTTTTTTCACCTTTTTCATTGCATTGAATTTTTGCAAAAAACATATTTAAAAGAATGGCAAAAACCGGTTTTTCGCCTTTTGCCGTTTTTGGGGTTTTGTTTTATAATTTTTTGGTGTTTGTTTCCTTTGTGGTGGGCATTTGAGATTCGTTTTTTCTTTTAGTGAGGTAAAAAACGCAAATTCTCCTGAAAACATCTTGCTTTTGGGCAACAAGGGCGCGCAGCTTTGCGAGATGACGGCAATAGGCCTTCCTGTCCCGCCTGGCTTTACGATTTCGACTAATGCGTGCAGGGAGTTTTATGCGCTGTCAAAGAAGTGGCCAGCAGGGCTTGAGGACGAGGTAAAGCAGAAGCTTGTTGTGCTTGAAAAAAAGACCGGGAAAAAATTTGGCGGCAAGGATAACCCGCTTTTTGTTTCTGTGAGAAGCGGCTCTTACGTTTCTATGCCGGGAATGATGGACACGGTGTTAAACATCGGCATGAATGACGAGACTGTTGCCGCGTTTGCAAAGCAGACGGGAAACGAGCGCGCGGCGTTTGATTCCTACCGCAGGTTCATCAATATGTTTGGTGATGTTGTAATGGGTGTTGCGCACGGGTTTTTTGAGGAAGAGCTTGACGGGCTCAAGGCAAAGCGTGGCGTTTCACTTGACACGGAGCTTTCTGCCAAGGATTTGATGGAAGCAGTTGAGCGGTACAAGAAAGTTGTGCGAACGCATGCGGGAAAAGATTTTCCACAGGACACGCGGGTTGCGCTGAAAATGGCGGTTGATGCCGTGTTTAATTCTTGGAATTCTGCGCGCGCAATTGCTTACAGGAAAATCAACAGTTTGCGAAACGATGCCGGCACTGCAGTTAATGTGCAGGAAATGGTTTTTGGGAATATGGGGAATGATTCCGGCACAGGGGTGTCGTTTACGCGAAACCCGGCAACTGGTGAAAAAGAGCATTTTGGCGAATTTTTGCTTAACGCGCAGGGGGAAGACGTTGTTGCCGGAATCCGCACGCCGCAAAAAATTGACGAGCTGAAAAAAACCAACCCCAAGGTTTTTGAGGAGCTTGCAAAAGTGTTTGAAACGCTTGAAAAGCATTACAAGGATTTGCAGGATTTTGAGTTCACTTTTGAAAAAGGAAAACTTTTTTTGCTTCAGACCAGAAGCGGCAAAAGGACTGTGCAGGCAGCAGTAAAAATTGCGGTTGACATGCACAATGAGGGCCTGGTTTCAAAAGAGCAGGCGCTTTTGCTTGTGAAGGCAGAGCAGCTTTCGCAGCTGTTGCACAAGCAGTTTGATTCAAAGAGGAAAGAAAAGGCAATTGTTATTGCGCGGGGAATTGCCGCTTCTCCGGGCGCTGCCACGGGGCAGGTTGTTTTTACCGCAAAGGACGCAATGGACTGGCATGAAAAAGACCCCGACCAAAAACTGATTCTTGTGCGCACTGAAACTTCGCCGGAAGACATTGAAGGGATGAACATTGCATGCGGGATTCTTACTGCTCGCGGCGGGGCGACTTGTGTTGCTGGGGAAACAAAAATTTTGACGAGTAATGGTTTTTTTACAGCAAAAGAATTGTTTGAACAAGTTGCGGTTGGCAAAAAATTCCAGATTCTTTCTTTTGACAGCGCTTCAATGAAAACAAAATGGAAGCCGATTATTGCCACCGGAAAGAGGGTTTCAAAAGCGGTAAAAATCGGTGTTTCACGGAAGGGAAAAGCCAATGGCAATTCTTTGGTTATCACGCCTGACCACAAGGTGATTCTCTTGGAAAAACGGCAATTGGTTAAAAAAGAAGTCCAAGACGTTTTGCAGAAAAAGCAGATGGTTTCAATTATTGACCATATTCCTGCATTTAATGATTTAAATGACCCTGATTATGCCTACCTTGCAGGCGCAATTTTTACTGATGGATACATGCAACTTTCAAAGAGGCGGGGCAGTGTTGGTTTCACGCAAAAAAATATTGAAAAAAAGCACGCATTTATTTCGCGAGTCAATAGAATATTTTTTGAAAAATTTGGTTTAACAATGAGAGAAAAAGTTAAGCACACAATTGGCAATCTTCGCGGGCGCGAAATTGCCGGTTTTGCCTCTGATTTTGTAAGTGCACGGAAAGCGCCTGCGATTGCATTGCTTGAAACAAGGAATGATTTGGTTAACTGGGTTTTGGGGCTGGATGAAGTTTCAACGCTTAATTTTATTGCGGGGGCAATTGATGGTGACGGGGCAATTAATGACCAGCGAATACAGTTGTATGTTGGAAAAGATTATTTGCTGTCAGCAGTCGTTGTTGCTTGTTTAAAGCTTGGAATTGTGCCACAAGTTGCAACGAACAGGACAATTTCCAATGTTCAGATTGTGGAAAAAGTTGATGAAATTTTGCAGTTTACTTCAAGGGTAAAATTTTCAAAAAGAAATAAAAAGTATAATTCAAAACTTTTTTCTTTGCGGCAAATGTTTGAGGATGTGAAAGAAAAAGTTGATTTCACTGGCATAATAAAACCGGCAATTAAAGAAAACAAAATGTTTAGCAAAGAAAAAATCATTAAACGCGTTTTTTATAAAAGGCTTGACCCGCAATTGAGGCAGGAAATCGAGAAAGTTATTGAATCAGACCTTAGGAATTACAGGGCAAAAAAAATTGAAGAAATTGGGGAAATCGAAGTTTTCAATTTTGAAGTCGAAGCCGGCAAAGAAATTGACAAAAATTTTGTTGTTTTTACTGAACAATTTACACCTGTGCTTGTTTCAAACTCACACGCAAGCGTGATCGCGCGCGGCATGGGAAAGTGCTGTGTTGCGGGAAGCGGCGACATTTTGGTGCGCGAGAAAGAGAAAAAATTCGAGGTGCAAAAGATTGGCGTGGTTGTCAAAGAGGGGGATTTCATTTCTCTTGACGGCGGAACAGGCGAGGTTTTTTTGGGAGAGATTCCGCTTGTTGAACCGGAATTTGGTAAAGATTTTTTGACGCTTTTAAGTTGGGCTGATTCGTTTCGGAGGTTAAAGGTGCGTACAAACGCCGACACTCCGGCTGATGCGCGAAAAGCGCGTGAGTTTGGCGCGCAGGGAATAGGCTTGGACCGCACAGAGCACATGTTTTTTGGCGAAAACCGGATTACCCCAATGCGTGAAATGATTTTGTCAACGACTGTTGAGGAAAGAAAACGGGCTTTGGCAAAATTATTGCCTTTCCAGCGTGAAGATTTTTACGGGATTTTCAAGGCAATGGATGGCCTTCCTGTTACAATCAGGCTGCTTGACCCGCCACTGCACGAGTTTTTGCCGCAGACTGACAAGGAGATAAAAAAAATTGCAGCCGAAATGGGGGTGTCGGTTGAAAGGCTTGAAAAAACCCTTTCCTCTTTGAAAGAGTTTAACCCTATGCTTGGCTTTCGCGGGGTGCGGTTGGGAATTGTTTACCCCGAAATCAGCGAAATGCAGGTTAGGGCAATTTTTGAGGCAGCAATTGAAGCGCAAAGGGACGGAATAAAGGCAATTCCTGAAATAATGATCCCGGTTGTCGGAGACCATGAAGAGTTGCATGGGATGCGAAAGCTGATTGAACGCGTTGAAAAAGAAGTGTTTGGAAAAGAAAATACAAGAGTTGATTATACTGTTGGCGTGATGATTGAGTTGCCGCGTGCATGCCTTGTTGCTGGCAGGATTGCACAGTTTGCTGATTTTTTTTCTTTTGGCACAAACGATTTGACGCAAACCACGTTTGGTTATTCCCGTGATGATTCCGCGCGATTTATTCCCGCCTACATCATGGAGGGCATTTTGAAAAACGACCCGTTCCAGACCCTTGACCAGGAAGGGGTTGGGGAAATTATGAAAATGGCAATTAAAAAAGGCCGTGGCGTGAAGCCGAATTTAAAAATTGGAATTTGCGGAGAGCACGGCGGTGACCCGTCCTCAATCGAATTCTGCCACCGCACGGGCCTTGACTATGTTTCCTGCAGCCCTTTCCGCGTGCCGGTCGCGCGCTTTGCGGCGGCACAGGCGGCGATAAGGGAAAAAATGAAAGTGCAGGAAAAAGGGGACGCTTAAGCCCTTACTTTTATGTAAAATATTTTTGGTTTTCCATTCACGCCGATTATTTCTATTCGATGGTACTTTGACAGTTCATGGTGGGGTCTTGCA
The DNA here is from genome assembly GCA_964362395.1 of uncultured archaeon. Classification (GTDB taxonomy): domain Archaea; phylum Iainarchaeota; class Iainarchaeia; order Iainarchaeales; family GW2011-AR10; genus JACPKT01. The sequence continues at coordinate 4,811 of CAYIER010000033.1, read as the reverse complement.
TTGACAACTTTTTCCAACAATAAATGGAAGCCACCCATGTGCTCTAATTTTGGCATGCTTTGGCTTTTTTGCGTGCGCCCTGGTTGTATCTTATTAAATTGGGTTCTTGATTCTTTGTCAGACCAAGGCGGCAGGCCATACCCGCGGCTTTTTAATAAAGCGGCTGTGTCTTTTTTTGTTGTGCTTGAAAGCAGTTTGAATTTTTGCCCGCCTTTTGGCCTATTGAGCCTTCTTGCAACATGCGGCTCAAGGAGGTTAAGTGCCTTGGTTGCAACGCCCATCCTTCTTATTGTATCTGGCACAAGCCGGTGGCCTGTCCCCATAAAGCCGGTTTCTCCAAGCCTGTCAAAAAAAAGCTCTTTGTGCCCCTCAAGCAAAAAAATGCCCAAAGAATATTCTCCGCTGAAGCGAAAAGACAAAAGCCTGCCTTTGAATTGGCCGCGCGGAATCACATATAGGCCTTGAAGCAGGCCGTTTTCATTTCTTAACGGCAAATCAAGCGGTTTTCCTTCAAAAACAAATCGCATAACCCCGTTTTTCCTTAAGTCTCTTGCTGTTTTTCCGCGCTCTATTTCAAGCGGAGAAATTTTTGAACGAAACCTTTTTGGCCGCATGCATTTACCCGCCAGACAGTTTTTTTGCAAACGAAACAACCGCTGCGATTATCCCGATGAAAAAAGAAATTATTCCCAAAAACAGTTCTTTTATCCCTGCCTTTGGCGAAACTGCCTTGTATTGTATTTCGCCTGAATTAATTGCGCCTGCAAGCGCTTCGATTGGTTCTTTTGAGTTCGCGATTTTTTCAATTGTGCCCTCGTTTACTTTCACTTCCGCGTCGGCGTCAGGGGCGCGGCCCTCTTTTGCGCCAAGCAGCTGCTTTCCGGACACCGAAACGTTGAATTGCTGTTCTTGGCCGTCTGTTGTAAGCACGGTGACGTTTGTTTTTCCGCCGGCAAATGCGTCAACCACAAACTGCGGGACCGAGTCAATGTTTTTGTTCACCTGCGTGACGTACTCGGGTTTTAGTTCGCCGTTTTCAAAGTACTTTGCCAAGTCGTTTGGGTCAATGTCAGCAATCGTCACAAGGCCGGTTGTAGGCATGTTGTAAACGGTTTTTGCGGCAAACAATGCAATCAGCGCAAGTGCCGCAAAAAACAAGGCCGCAATTATTGCTGCACTCGGTTTTTCCATAAACACCGATTAATTATTGTGCTTTGGCTGTTCTTTAATTTTTTGGATAGGGGCAAAAAGTCAGGTTTGCAGGATTTGTATCTGCACTTTTTTTGAGACGTCAAACCCGCCGGGGACATCGAGTTTTCCTTCAAGGAACCAGTCGGTTCTTGGCGGGTGCATTGCGGCTTTGCCGATGCCTGCGGCTGCACGAAAAATTCCGCCAACTGGGGTGTTGTCGTATTGCTGGAGCGTGTTTTCGATTTTGCTTTCAAATTGTTTTCGCGCGTCTGCGCTCTGCGGGACTGCTATTTCAAAATCGTATGCATAATTTCCGCTGTATTCTTTTTCCTTGTCAAGTTCTATCTCAAACTCGTAGATTTTTGTGACCGCTGTGTGCGGCTTGCTGTGCTTTGACGAAAAATCGTAGCGCCACTCTGTTTGCGTTTTTTGCCCAAACAACACCACCCTTACCGAGCGCCCCTTTTTTGGCTTTGAAATGTTGAGCACAAGCCTTCCGCGGATAATTTCGCCTGCAGAAAAAGAGGTTTTTTCAAGCACCAAATCAGCCTTGTCTTCCCCGAAACCAAAAACCATGCAAATCACCAGAGAATATTTATGATAACTGTGCTTTTATTTTTTTGTCCAAAAGCGCCAGAAATTCTGCTTTTTTTTCTTTTGGAAATTTGATTCCGGCTGCGATTTTGTGCCCGCCGCCCTCGGTTCCTTCCCCAAGCTCTGCCTGCATTTCCTTGAAAATTTTTCCGAGGTTCAGGCCTTTTCTTATGAGGTCTGCGGTTGCGCGCCCGCTTGCCTTCAGCGAGCCGTCAGGGTTTTCAACCAGCGCAATGATTGGCTTTGTCGGTTGTATTATTCCGCTGCCGTAAAGCATTCCCGCGACTATCCCGATGATTGAGTCCTTTATTTTGCTTTCACCGTCAAAAAAGTAAAAGAATTCTTTTTCTTCCACGCCTTTTTGCGACAGGCACTCGATTCCTTCGCGCAGCTGCCTCCTGTGCTCCGCAAGCAGCGCCATTGCGGCAAGGTAGTTTTCTTCGCGGTCGCCCATGCAGACTGCAAGCCCCACATTTGACTGCGAATGCCGCCCACAGCTGTTAAGTATTGTCCCGTATTCTTTTGCATCAAAAAGCGGGCTTTTTTTGTTTTCTTTAACCAGTGAATAAACTTCGCCTATAAGCGACTGGATTTTCCATTCCGGCACGCCAAATTTGTGCATGTGGACAATCAATGCAGAAGTTAATTTTTCCTGCTCTTGCTTTGCGAGGTCTTCAAAGCTCTTCCAGTGCTCGCCGTGCTTTAATTCAATTCCCAGCTCTGCCAAAAATTTGTGGCAGTTTTGCTCGTTTGCAGTAAGCATTGGGATGATTGGGCTTGAAGAGAACTGCAAAAACTGCACCAGCGGCCTTGAAATGCGCCCGTAGAGCCGCAGGCCGGTTTTTTTTGACAGCACGCCCGCGGCTATCGCGTCTGAAATTATTTCCTGGTTTGCACCGACCAGTTTTCCGCCATAGTCCTGCATGTCACCGACCGCACCTACAACCGCTAGTGCCGCGAGGTCAGTATTTTTTTCATCAATGCTTTTTGCGACAAAGTATGCGACGCCTGCCGCGCTGATTTCCAGGCCGCCGTCAACGCCAAACAAAAGCGGGTTTAAATGAAAGCGCCATTCAACTGCGGGTGGCTGGTGGTGGTCAAGCACGAAAAAATTTTCCCTGATTTTTTCCTTTAATTCGGATAGTTGGCCGCTTCCGAAATCGATGAAAATGTAGTTTTCTGATTTGCCAACCAGTTTGTCTATTTCTTCGCTGTAAAGCTGTTTTAGCACAATTGTTTCAAATTTTTTTCCTAACCGCGACAGTGCGGTTGCAATTATTGCGCCGCTGCTAATTCCGTCAGCGTCGTGGTTGGTTACCACCAGAAAATTGTCGCGCTTTTTTATTTCCTGCGCGATTTCTTTTGCCTTTTGCAGGAATTCCTTGTCCATTAAAAAGCTTGTTTTTGGAAGTGTTTTAAAGGGTTGCAGGGGCAGGTTTCCGATGCAAACGATTATGTAGAATTTAAGTGTTTTTGGTTGTGTTTTTTTTTTGGTTTTTTTTTAAGCGCTGGCTGTTTTTTTTTCTGCAAACTATTTTATACTCTTTTTCCGTTATTGTTAGCGGTTAAATGGACAAAAAACGGGAGCGCCTGCTTGATGCGGCAAAAAAATTGTTATCGTCGCAAACATCAGAGGATGAGATAATCCACAGCCTCACCGATGTCGGCGTCAAGCTGCAGGAGGCACAGGATATTTTTTCTGAGGCAAAGGGTTCTTTTGGGAAAGGAAGCGGTTCAGAGTTTGGGGGTTTTGTGGGGAAAAAAAAGCATGGGAAGGGGAAAGGTTTGTTTGGCGGCCTGTTTGCAAAAAAACAGGAAGGCACCCGCCTTGATGATTTGGATAAAGGGATTGCGGATTTTTCCGGTGCAAGCCTGCATGGCAGTGCAGGTGAAGAGGGCGCAAGGACAGTCCACCATTCTGTTGAAAACGATTCTTTGGAGTCGCTGAATTTTTTTGAAACAACTGTCCAAAAGCCGCCACTGCAATTGGTGCAAGCGGCCGGAATGAAGCAGGTTTTTAGGGAAATTTTGCCTGTGCGCGTGAGTGATTTTGACAAATTGATTGACCGCGGCGGGCTGAAACGGGGTGACACGATTCTTTTGTCCGGCGGCTGCGGCACTGGAAAGACAACGTTTAGCATGCAGTCGCTTTACAATGGTGCGCTTCACGGCGAAAAAGGGGTTTACATCACGCTTGAAGAGCGGCCGGAAAAAATGCGTGAAAATTTGATGCAGAATTATGGCTGGGATTTGGAAAAAATGGAGGCAGAGCAAAAGCTTGCAATAATCAAAATTGATCCGCTGACAATTGCGCGCGCGGTTGAGGCAACGCTGACAAAAGAGCGCGGGGGGCTGTACATTGAATTGGACAAGTTTGAATTGCCGTTCCAGTTTAACCTCCCGTTCAAGCCGGACAGGGTTGTTGTTGATTCTTTGTCCGCGCTGTCCATTGCGTTTATGGAGAACGAGCAGGGGTACAGGCAGTACCTGCGGCATTTGTTTGAGACGCTTGAAAGCTATAATTCGGTGAACATTGTTTTGGGGGAAACCGAGCAGGAGCCGGGCATTTATTCGCGCTCTGGGATAGAAGAATTTTTGGCTGACGGGGTAATAGTGTTTTACAATGTGAAAATACACAACCTTCGGCAGCGAGCCTTGGAGATACTCAAATTGCGCAGCTCAAAGCACGTGAGAAAACTGACGCCGTACAACATCGGGCCGCATGGCGTTGAAATATTCGTGAACCAGGAAATTTTTTCGGAAAACTGAACCGTTATTTTTTCAGCATTTTTTCGACTTTTTGCCTTTCTTTTTCGAACGCATGGCTGTTTATTTTTCCTTTCCCATATTTTTTCTCAAGCGCCGCGAATTTTTTTTCCAGCGAATTCATTTTTGTTTCTGACTGTTTTTTTGCCACAAGCGCTTTTTTGATTTTTTCTTTTTCTTTTGCGATTATTTTTTGCTTTTCCGGCCCTAGTGTTTTTTTTGCCTTTGCAGGCGGTATTTTTGCTTCAAGCTTTTTTTCT